>JBBSPJ010000260.1:0-6416 GCA_038258905.1 Cytophagales bacterium | reverse complement strand
TTCGTAAAATGGCACAAGATAAAGGATTCTATGAGTTAGTAAACAAATCAGAATCCTACGAAATATGCTTTGTGCCCGATAATGATTATCGTGGTTTTCTTAAAAGAAGAGTAGACGGTCTAGCGGAGAAGGTAGCTGGGGGTGAATTTGTGTTGGAAGATGGAACAGTTGTAGGCACCCATGAAGGTTATCCTTTTTATACCGTTGGCCAAAGAAAAGGGCTCGGAATTGCTCTTGGCTATCCGGTATACGTTACTGAAATACAGAAAGATGAAAACAGAGTGGTTCTAGGTACTTTTGATGAACTAGAACGCAACGGCATGTATGTAAAGCAGTTGGTGATGAGTAAATATACTGAGCTTAACGAAAGACTTGACACTACTACCAAAGTGCGTTATAATGATGATGGGGCTCCTGCGGTAATTGAACAGGTAGGTGACACCATGAAAGTATATTTTGGTAAAGGAGTTTCTGCCATTGCACCCGGACAGGCTGCTGTATTCTATGAAGGAGATGATGTAGTAGGAGGTGGTTGGATTCAGTCAGCATTCAGACAAAAAGATGAAAAAGAGCGGTTATCTCATTCTATTTAGCTTATTAGCAGGCCTCTGGGCTTGTGAAAACTCAACATTGGAGCCCGATCCTAACAGATTGGGCTTTCAATTTTTTCCTCTTTCTATGGATTATCAACCCATATACGAAGTAGAAGAAATCAACTATAGAAATGACGGCTCTATTGATACAACTTATTATCAATTAATTGATGAATTTACTGATTCAACTAATACAGGGCAAACCATTAGGTTGCAAGGCTATAGATATAAAGAAAATTCAAATGGTGATAGGGAAGTTTTACACACTATTCAGTTAAGCCGTAATAATCTAATTGCCATTCAATCTTTAGGAAATGAGCAGGAGGTGAAATTGAGCTTTCCTGTAAGTGAAGCTAAAGAGTGGAATGGTACTCCCTCGGAGTTTGAGGAAGATAGCTATACTTATTTTAAAGTATTCCAGCCATACGAATTAGGAGATACGACTTTTAACAGTACTGTTGAAGTCATCCAGGAAGATAATCAGGATTCTGTCACAGTTTATGATCAAAGAATTGAAGTATATGCAGCAAATATAGGGTTGATCTATAAAATTTCGTCTCAATTAGAATTTTGCAGAGATACGGAATGTCTTGGCCTACAACAAATTGAATTCGGTAAGACTATTCGAATGAGAAGAAAGTTTTAAGTACCTAAACATCCAATTTTTTTTTCATCAACCTATTCTGCACTTCATCTTCTAAAATCAACACTTCAGTAACTTCCATTTTATAAAAAGTCGATTTAAATTGATATTGCTTCATAATTAAATAAAAATTATGGAAAAGATATTACTGATCTCACATGCTTCTGCAGGACTTGTTACTCTATTTGCAGGTATTGCTGCAATGATTTTTCCTAAGAAATTAAACGTGCACCGTCCGTCAGGAAAAGTTTTCTATTTCGCAATGTGGTATGTATTGATCACTGCATTTATTTTAGCTTTTCTTAAATCTAATGTCTTTCTATTTTTAGTGGGTGTTTTGGTCTTTAATTCCAACACCATGGGTTTACAATGTTTGAGACTGTATCAAAGCAAAGATCCCAAAGTGGGTTGGAAGGAGTGGAGTATCTGGAGTGTGAGCATATCACTCCTAAGCCTATGTCAATTTTTTGTGATCAGGCAATACGGATTACGATTTGATGGAGCATTTGTAGTTCTTAATGTATTCTCAATAATTCTTTTACTGAGTTTACTTCAAGATTTAAGGTTGTTAATTAAGAATAACTATACTAAAAAAAGGTATTTGATAAGTCATATTGGTAAAATGGGAGGTGCTTTTATTGGTGCTATCACTGCGGCAATGGTGCAAAATGTACAATCTGATCCAATATGGATTGCCTGGTTATTACCCACGGCCATTTTTACTCCTGTAATAGTTTATTATAGTAGATCAGTAAGAAATGGAAGTTTTTGGAAAATTGCAAAAAGGAAAATTACCCCCTCAAAATAACAAGTCCTTTTAAATCCAATTAAAAAAATATTCCACTTCCCTTTGAAGCAAAAGCAAAAACATAACTAACTTGCATCATGCTACAATTAGGAAAGTGGAATACCCTTAAAATTATTCGTGATTCCCCACAAGGTCTTTATTTAACTGATGGAGATCAAGATGTTTTATTACCCAATAAATATGTTCCAAAAGAGTTTTTTGCTGGAAGCGAAATGAGGCCTCTTGAGGAAATTATCGATCAGGAAATTAGTGTATATATTTACAAAGATTCAGGGCAAAGATGGATTGCAACTACTTTAAAGCCAGTAGCTGAAGTAGGAGAGATGGGTTTTTTTGAAGTGAAGCAAATTACCAATGTGGGCGCCTTTGTGGATTGGGGCTTAGAGAAAGATCTAATTATCCCATTTTCTGAGCAAACTGATGAGCTAGAACTAGGTGATTGGATTGTGGCTTATGTGACTGTAGACCCACAAACCGAGCGCATAGTAGCTTCTATGCATATTGATTCCTTTCTGGAAAAAGGCTATGGTGATTTAAAAGAAGGTCAGCTAGTAAATTTAATGGTATACAGAATTACTGAATTAGGTTTTGAAGTGGTTATAGATCAAAAATATAAAGGTTTAGTCTATGCTAATACTGTGTTTGAGCCTCTGGACATTGGTATGGAAAGTAAAGGTAAAATAAAATCCCTAAGAGCAGATGGTAAAATTGATGTGCAGTGGTTTATTGAGAAGGAGGAAAAGCAAAGTGAAATTTTAAGCTTACTTTCAGAGCATAAAGGTTTTATGCCTTATCATGATAAATCAGAGCCGGAACTGATAAAGACTGTTTTTGGCTTAAGTAAAAAAGAGTTTAAAAGACAAATTGGTCATTTATATAAAGAGAAAAAGATTGAAATAAAGCCTGACGGTATTTATTTGATTCAATAATAGCAATTTTGGAAGAAAGAATCAAAGCTTGTAAAACTGTTTAGCATAAAAAAAAACCGGATGGAGGGCATCCGGTTTTAAGTTAGTGAATAGTTGATTAACTGATAAATTATCAATCAATCACTGATTTTGATTAATAAAGGTATTCTAAAGCAACTCTATCATAAAAGCCAAATACTCCTGTAGAATTGGCTCCAAAACATGATAACATAATAGAATTAGCATCAAAACCTGACGGAGTGCCCGGTATTTGAACTGCACCTACACCACCTGAGCCTTCATTTCCTCCTTGTCCACAAGATAAAGATCTGTTGAAGTAATCAGTGTGTCTTAAGCCTAAAGTATGGCCTATTTCATGACCAATAACATGACTGTTTACAGCGCGAGAATACTGATCCATTCCACTGAAGATCTGAACCCACTTAAAAGGAAGCCCATTAGCAGGGAAACCGGCTGAGCCACCAGCTCCACCTTGTGTTTGATAAACAACTATATTCGCATTAGTACTTGACGAGAATGACAATGTAAAGTTAATGTTGGTATTTAGTTGATTATATCTGATCAAGGCATCATATAAACCCTGACGCATTTTAGTAGTAAGTGCATTGCTTCCTCCAGTATATCCAATAACAGAAATTGTTCTTGGAGTACTTACCAGATTAAAGGTACGATACTGCTCGCCCATAGCGCCATGATGATCTATGTCGCTGGATAACATTTTGTCTAACATATCAGGTGTAATTACTATATCGCCCTCCAATAAGTAATTAGTTCCTGCAGGAACTCCTGATAATTCATCGGCACCCTGATATTGGATGTCGCTCGCATCGAAACCTAAAGTTTCGAATTTCTCAATAACATCTGTGGGGATGGTATTGGTTGTTACTTCGAGTTCGTCTTCATTTTGTTGACATGAACTCATGATCACTGTGCTTGCCATGATTGTCAATACAATCATTAGGCTGTTTTTTAATTTGTACATATTAATGTAAGTATTTGGTTATGTTCGCATAATATTGTTTTCTTTACATAACAAAAAATTATTTCAGAATAAATTTTCATTTATATTAGTTTAATACAATATCAAATCAATATTATTAAAATATTAATAGAATTTTAACCAAATATGAATCATTATATTAATGCAAATAGGTTTCGTTTTAGATGGTATATAAGGATTTTATCATTAGTTTTATTATATTATATAGTCATAAGTAAATGTATTGTATCCGCACAAACACCTAATACCGATATAAAATGGATGCAATTTATTGAAAATGAGCCTTTACAGAATAATTCGGCTATTTATCAGTCAAATACACGCCTTTTACATTTTGAAAAACTTGTAACATTTCATGATTTATCAGAAATGGGTTTTACAGTTTATAGAAGAATGGGCAATAATGTGGTAATAGGTAAATTCGAAAATGAATCAAAAAGTAGCTTTCACTTAAATTATCAATCTTATGCTACCAATGGTTTATGGAAGTTATCTGAAAATTTACTAAATACTTATTCTTCGTCAGGAAAATTAAATGGTAGTTACTGGATTAAGGTGAGTAATATTAATGAAATCACTAATTATATAAATCAGCATGATGCTATCAATATATTAAATAAAAGAGGAAACTATTTCTTACTGAATATTGAAAATTTAGATATCAATAGTTTATTGATAAATAATGAAATTCTTTATCTCGGGGAGGAATCTTCAGAATTGAAAAGTGAAGCCAATGTGCTAGATTTAAATTTACACCCTAATAGAATCAACACAGTTCATCATAATTATCCTCAATTAAAAGGAAGAAACCAGACTCTTAGTTTAAAGGAACCATTTTATAATATCAATGATATCGATTTAGCAGGGAGATTTGTCCCTAGTGGTTTAGAAAGCAACTTTATAGATTCACACGCTACACAAATGGCAACCATAACTGTAGGAGCCGGTAATTTATTTCTTACAGGAAGGGGTGTTGCACCGGAAGCGCTACATTCTTCTTCTAGTAACGCACAGGTAATACCCGATACGCAGGAAGACTACCAAAGATTGAATATTCAAATCCAAAATCATTCTTATGGTACTGAAATTGAACCATTTTATGGCGCTATGGCAGCATTATTTGATGAAAGTAGCTTTCAAAACCCTAATCTACTGCATGTTTTTAGTTCAGGTAATTCAGGACAAAATGCTCCTGAGGAAGGTACTTATGCGGGGATTGAAGGTTTTTCAAATTTAACGGGTAATTTTAAGCAAGCCAAAAATATTCTCACTGTAGGCTCTATAGATACCACTCATACACCTATAGCCAGAGCTAGTAAAGGTCCTGCGTATGACGGTAGGGTAAAACCTGAACTAGTCACCTATAGCATGGCTGGTACCTCTAATTCAGCTGCCTTAGTTTCAGGAACAGCTTTACTATTACAGGAAAGGTTTAAATTGATGAATGATGCACCCATTCCTGCTGCGCTCCTAAAGGGGTTATTGATTAATTCTGCAGACGATGTTTTTAATAAAGGAGTTGATTTCACCACAGGATTTGGACAATTAAATGCTTTGAGAGCTGTCGAAAATCTAAATAATCAATTTTATTTTTCCGGACAGTTAGAACAGGGGGATGCTCAGAATCTAATTCTGGAAGTACCTGAAAATGCTGTAAATTTAAAAATAACCTTAATTTGGAATGATCCTCCTGCTAATGCCAACGATGAGATAGCTTTAGTACATGATTTAGACTTAAGTGTGATAACACCTTCTAATAGTACCTATTTACCCATGGTCCTCAATACAAACCCTGCTTCATTAAATGATTTAGCTATACAAGGGGTGGATAGAATAAACAATGTGGAACAGGTTATAATTGAAAATCCTGAATCTGGTGATTATCAGATCAAAATTAATAGTTTTAATATAGTTGATGGAGTTCAGTCATTTTATGTGCTTTACCAATGGGATTTAGCTAATCAGTTTAGATGGACAAGCCCAACAGGATCTGACAATATTCCCTATAATGGTAATACTACAAGTCATTTAAGATGGGAATCATCATTTGATATCGCAGAAGGCAATCTGTCATATAAGATTTTGGTAGGAGAGGAAGCTTCAGATTGGATTACTATTGATAATGAAATAAATCTTGAAAATGAGCAATTTAGATGGGATGCTCCTAATATCTATAATTTAGCAATTCTTAAAATGGAGGTTGAAGGAATAGAATTCCTAAGTGATACCTTTTCAATAGGTGCTCCAGTAAGATTAGGAGTAGGCTTTAATTGTTCTGATTCTATTTCTTTAGTATGGCCTGCTGTACCTAATGCTGAGTTTTATGAAATACAGACAATAAATAATAATAAAATGGAGACTATTTCTACTACCCTAAATACTAGCCTCGTGCTTAATAAGGGTGATCTTAGTAGTGCATATTTTAAAATCATTCCTTATATAG
>JBBSPJ010000259.1:0-6481 GCA_038258905.1 Cytophagales bacterium | reverse complement strand
TATTTATTTTAAGTGGAAAGTTATAAAGCAAAACATGACTTTTAAAGAGTAGCTTTCAATTTTTAACTCAAAAAAAAATAAAATGAAACAAAGACTAGAAAGATCGAACGATAAAGTATTTGCAGGTGTATGTGGTGGAATTGCAGAATATTATGGATGGGATGTTGCCAAGGTGCGGTTACTATATGTGTTGATTTCTATTTTAAGTGCAGCTTTTCCAGGTGTTTTAGTATATATAATTTTATGGATAGTGATGCCTGAGAAAATTAGATTTTAACACTCCTTAAATTATCTTTTTCTCAATCATTTTTTTCTAAAGTACGAAACTGAAATGCTGTGGTCTAATCTATTTAAATAAGGTGACAAGAGGTTTTGACTCTTGTTTTTTGGTTTACTCTTTATTTCTTGATACGGTTTCCCGTTTTAGCACAGTAATCTTCCACTTGTATAAACTGGTAATTTGTATACTTTTCATGCTAAAATGAAGGGGGTGAAATTCTATTCATATTTTTTAAGTATCTATAGGATAGATGTTAATATGAAAAATTATTTTTACCCCCTCTATAATTCATCAAATTAGCATTCTGATTTTCATATTTTTTGTTATATTAAAGATTCGTTTTTAATATTAATTTACCCTCCCCTCAAAAAAATGTATGGATTCTTATGATGGATGCCCAAAAATATGATAAAGTGAAACTGCTCCACGAGCAGATAGAAGACTTAACAAAATCCGGTACCTGGGAGCTAGATATAGAGGGAAATCAATTATTATGGTCAGATGGTGTGTTCAAAATGCTTGGTTATGAAGCGCAGGAATTCGAGGCCACTTTTGAAAAAGGATTGGAGATAATACATCCGCAAGATAGAAAAAGATCAACTGTCCTTTTGGAGGATGTTCTGCAAAATGATGTAGAATACTTCATAGAAAAAAGACTAATATCTAAAGCTGGAAACATTGTCCATGTACGCTCAAAGGCTACTGTTTTTAAAGATGAAAAGGGGTCCCCTATAAAACTTATCGGAGTTTTTCAAGATATAAGTGATTTTGTAATTTCAGAGAATCAACTGCAGGAGCAAAATTCACTCACCCAGGATATATTAAGGGATTTACCTGCTATATTCTTCCTTTTCAATCAAAAGGGTGAAATCCTTCTTTGGAATGAAAAATTTGAAGAAATCACTGGTTTCACCAAAGGTGAAATCGCTACAAAAGTACCTCAAGAGTTTTTTGAAGGTTTGGAGAAAATTAAAGTAGGGAATCATATACAAAAGACCCTGAATGATGGCTATACAGACCTAGAAGCATGGTTGACTACAAAAAGGAAAGGAACGGTACCCTTATTTATCACAGCTTCCACTATTCAGTATAAAGAAGAGACATGCATCTTTGGTACTGGTACAGACATCAGCGAAAGGATTTCCCTTTTACACGAGCTCCAATTACTTGTTGATAATACCGAGGAAGCATTCACATATGTAGATGAAGAATTAAACATCCTTTCTTTTAACCAGCAAATGAGTGTCCATTCTATGTTGCTATTCCAAAAAGAGCTCAAAAAGGGAATGAAAATAACTCATTTTGCTATGCCGAATCAACAGGGCGATTTGAATAAGATCTTAAAGGAAGTTTGGGAAGGGAATGAAATAAAAGAGATAATAAATATTGATTTAGAAAAAAGCCACCATTTTTATGAGTTAAAATTCAAGCCAATTTTTTCAGCCGACCAAAAAGTTCATGGGGTGTTTATCACTTCCTTGAATGTAACTGAGGCACATAAAGCAAGTAAAGCACTTCAGGAAAGTCAGCAAAAGCTACAACAAGTCTTAGATAGTTCTCTCGATACACTTTGTTTGATTGATGAGAATGGAATTTTTCAAATGGTAAGCAGATCATCTGAACAGCTGTGGGGCTATAATCCCGAAGAACTGCAAGGAAAGGCTTTCATGGACTTTGTAATTGAGGAGGATAGACCTTTAACAGCGACTATTGCAGAACAAATTCAGCAAGGTAAACAGTTTAGAAATTTTCAAAATCGCTACCGCCACAAAGAGGGGCATATTGTACCTGTAGTTTGGTCTGCTTACTGGGAGCCGGAGCAGAATTTAATGAATTGTGTGGCAAGAGATGCCACCGATCAATTAAAAGCGGAAGAACAAGTTAAACTTAGTGAAAGGAGGTTTAGGGCATTAGTGCAAGAAGGAGGAGATTTAATTGCTATAATGGATTTAGAAGCTAATTATAAGTATGTAAGTCCTACATCAAAAAACATTTTAGGTTTTGAACCGGAATATTTTGTGGGTAAAAGTGCATTTGATTTTATTCATCCTGAGGATAAAGACTGGGCGATCGAAAGTTTTGGAAGATTAGAAAATGAAAAAAATATTCAGGTACCTCCGTATCGCTTCTTGAACAACAAAGGCGAATGGCGATGGATTGAATCTTCTATATCCAATTTATTAGATGACCCGTCTGTGCAAGGTATAGTGGCAAATTCGAGAGATGTGACGGAAACTGTAGAACTTCAGCAAACCGTAAGTAATGCTACTAAATTGGCAAGAGTGGGAGGCTGGGAGATAAATCAGCTAACTGGCGAGCATATCTGGTCACCGATGACAGCGGAAATCCACGAGGCTCCTGAAGGATTTACACCAAGTTTAGAGCAGGCCATAAATTTCTATCACCCTCATTTTAGAGATAAGGTAACAAAGGCAGTAAATAAAGCTATACAGGAAGGAAAGGTATTTGATTTTGAAGCTATCATTATAACCTACAAAGGAAATGAAAAATGGATACGAGCTATAGGGAATGTAGAAATGCATGCTGGGCTATGTGTGCGATTATATGGTAGCTTTCAAGATATACACAAAAGAAAAATAACTGAGCTTCGCTTGCAAAATATTTCTGATAACATACCTGGGGTTTTGTTTCAGTTTATCTTGAAGCCAGATGGAAGTGATTCGGTAGATTTGGTAAGTAAAGGGGCAGAGGAGATTTTTGGAGTTACAGCCGAGCAATGGATAGAAGACCCAAGTATTATATGGGCTAACATTGAGAAAGGTGGAGATTTAGATACGGTCCAAAAGGCCATACAAAATTCAGCGGAGAGTATGGAAAGATGGGAGGCTCAATGGCGCTATATCAGGCCCAATGGGTCAGTCCAATTTCTCGAAGGCTTCGGAAATCCGGTCAGAAAGTCGGACGGAACAATAGTTTGGGATTCCATCATAGTGGATATCACAGAAAAAAGAAAAGCAGAAGAGCAGGTTAGAATAGCAAAAGAAGCTTTGGAACAATATGCGCATGACCTGGAAGTCTCAAATGCGGAATTGGAGCAGTTTGCCTATGTCGCTTCTCACGATTTGCAAGAGCCTTTGCGGATGATTACCGGTTTTTTAACCCAACTTGAAAAGAAATATGGTGACAAATTAGATGAAAAAGCTAATCAATATATTTTTTATGCAGTGGATGGTGCTAGAAGAATGCGTCAAATAATTCTAGATTTACTGGATTTCTCAAGAGTTGGCAAACACGATGAAGAAATATCAAAGATTGACTTGAATAAGGTAGTGGAGGAAGTTTGTTTACTCCATCGAAAAAAGATAGAAGAGCTCAACGCTAAAGTACTGTTTAAAAACTTACCCACTATACTCGAACATCCGTCCCCGATGATTCGCTTATTTCAAAACTTAATCTCTAACGCGCTGAAATACAGTAGAACTGGGACCACGCCTAAAGTGGTGGTCAGAGCGAAAGAACTACAACTTCACTGGCAATTCTCAATTGAGGACAATGGGATTGGAATTGAAGAAAAATATTTCGATAAAATCTTTAACATCTTTCAAAGACTTCATAATAAAAGTGAGTATTCGGGCACAGGAATGGGTTTAGCCATTGTTAAGAAAATAATAGAGAACCAGAACGGGAAAATTTGGCTTGAATCGGAAAAGGGGAAGGGAACTACTTTTTATTTCACTATTTCGAAGAAATTAGTAAAGTAAAATCGAATTAGTGGATGTAATTTCCTATCTGTAATCATCACATTGCAACAACCAAAGTCACTTCTGATAGGTGCTATTGCAGTAGAAAAAACAGTAGATTTTTTAATTTTATCATGTATGTCATCAACATAAAAATTAATAAACATGATCAAAGTCATTGATTTTTAATTGGTTGTTTTAGAAATAATAAAGGGAAATTTTCGTAAATTGGTAATAAATCAAAAGTGAAGAGATTAGCGTTGGAGCTAGATGAGCATAAAAATCAAATGTAATAATTTGCTGAAGTGTGCTTAATGACCTCCTTAAAACCTTAGTACATTTGGTGAAATCAGAAAATGATAAATGAAACAAGTTCGCATCCTTTTGGTCGAAGATAACGAAGGCGATATAATTTTAACGCTGGAGGCACTGGAGGAGAGCAAATTCTCAAACATTGTTGATGTTGCAAGGAACGGACAAGAGGCACTTGACCATTTACTGAAAAAAACGGGTTATGAGAAAGCTATCCGACCAGATTTGATATTGCTGGATATAAACTTGCCCATAAAAAGCGGGCATGAGGTACTTTCAGAGATTAAAACTAATGAGCAATTAAAGCAAATACCTGTAATTATGCTCACCACTTCTTCTTCCGAAAAGGATATTAATAAAGCATATGGCAACCATGTAAATTGCTATATCTGCAAACCTGTAGAAATAAATGAATTTATAGATGTAATTGAAGGGATTGAAAATTTTTGGTTCAATATTTCAAGTGTAGCAACATATAGGAAGTAATATTTCTAAGCTTTGAAGTCAATAGGGTATTCAACTTGCAGAAGAAAATAAGATGGATTATGTTTGCTTAGGCCGAAGCTGAGCTGCAAAGTGCACGATGAGTGAAATGGTTAAAAGAAAGCTTAAAGATTTTCTTTCTTTGGGGTTTGCAACAATCTTCATTACTTGTAAATCGTATTTCCAACTAGATAATATACAGAATTTACTTAAATTGTTTTTAATAAAAGAAAGCTTAAATTTCTACTTCCTCCCAATATCAAAGAATTACTATGCAATCTAAAGCACTCACTACTGAAGAATATTATCAAAGCTTGCCTGAAGAGAGAAAAGAGGCGATGACACAATTGCGTAGAATCTTGAAGGAAAATTTACCAAAAGGATTTGAAGAGACCATGGCCTATGGAATGCCGGGTTTTGTAGTTCCTCATTCTATTTACCCCAATGGATATCATGTAAGCCCCAAAGAGCCCCTTCCTTTTATAAGTTTAGCTTCACAAAAGAATTTTATAGCCTTATACCATATGGGTATTTATGCAGATCAAGAGGTCCTAAAGTGGTTTCAACTATCATATTCAGAGCAAGTACCCACAAAACTCGATATGGGTAAAAGTTGCATACGCTTTAAAAATACTAAGCATATTCCTTACGATTTAATTGCTGAACTGGCACAGAAAATTACCGTGGAGGATTGGATAAAAATGTATGAGAAAAGCAAAGCAATTTGATTATGGAAATTAAAGTAATAAAGACGGAAAAGGATTATAATGAAGAATTGAAGTTCGTGTTTCAAAGGAGTGGGCTGTGCGCCACAGCCCACGGGTGTTGAAGAGATATTTTATGAGCCAAATAATACTAAACTTGGTGATGAAGCTGAAATGCTATCAATTTTAATAGAAAAATATGAAGATGAATTTTATCCGATTGAAGCACCTGATCCAATTGAGTTAAGAAAGTGACGCCAAGGTTCGTGTCTCACGAAACTTGTTTAGAATGACAATTTATTAATTGAATGTAAGCCTTTAAAGATAGAGTTGTTAGCCAAGTAACGACCTATCAATTATTATCGGTATTAATTATTAAATTTTCGCAAAGTGCTGCAAATAAATATCGATTAGAGTAATTGTCTTTAACAGTCATGTGACATATTCTAATTGTTCGTGAGACATGATACATGCAGGCAAGAACGATGGCGTAGTATTTATTATAGTGCTGAAAAATTCCATAAATAGTACATATTCGGCAGATAGTTAAAATTTACAAGGAATATGAATAAAAGTAGGCTGTGCGGCACAGTCCACGGGAGTACTTTTTTACTTTTAACTACTGACCCACCATAAAAACCGCATTAGCAAATAGCTGTTTGCCACTATGCCAAAATCCTCTGAAAAGTGGATCGTCAATTAGATAAATCATTTTTCCTCTACCCATACTTTCCACTCCAAAAACCATGCTTTTAGACTGGTTTTTATTAGCCTTATAACCTGCAAAACCACTCACCAATTGATCACCTTCTTTTATATAACCTACATTCCAGGCATCTTTTAAATACTCATAGGTATCACTTGAGGTTTTTAATGAAAAATAGCTGTCGGAAAAGCCATAAGCAAGCGGGTGAGTGTTATCTAATTTAAGCTCATAAATAGCACCGAAAATACTCTCCTCGAGCGATTTTCTCTCAGCATCTTTATAAGACCTCAATGGT
>JBBSPJ010000258.1:0-6496 GCA_038258905.1 Cytophagales bacterium | reverse complement strand
CTACTACGTTCTTTTTATTACTGACTTATGCTGAACAGAAGATCTTTAAGAATAAAAGCCATGCAATCCTTGTATGCAGTACAAAAATGTGAAGAAGCTGACTTTGAAATAGCCAAAGACTTCATTGAAGATTACTTTGCTCCTGATTTAAACTCCATGGAAGTACAAAACAAGGAGGAACTTAAAAGCAAAGCCAAAATTGCCAAACGTATTTTTAAAGAAAATTATACCAATAATCATATTAAAGAAGGAGAAAATAGTTCTCCTGAGATTCGAAAAGCAGTAAGTGAGGCGATAGATCATTACCACAATATGGTGAAGAAAGATCATGTTTTTATTCGAAAAAATATGATTGAAGCAGTTAATACCTTGCTTGAAAATTATTACCTGATCATACAATTAACCACTGAATTTGCTGAGTTATCTTTTGAAGAAATTATAATCAGAAAAAAGAGATTGGTAGAAACAGGCAAACAGGTATTTGATAGTGAATTAAATCTTTACAGAAATAAAGCCGTTAAAATTCTGAATGAAAATAGTGAACTCCAAAGCGAATTTTTAAGGTTTGGCACTTCATGGAATGATGAAAACCTCACTGTTAAGCAGTGGTACAGGGATATTCTAAAGAAAGAAAGCTTTTATCAGGAATATTTAATGAAAGCAGAGCCCACTTTTGAAGAAGATGTTGAGTTACTGGATCAGATAATTAAGCAGGTGGTTTTTAAAAATGAGACCATCGCCAAGTTTATGGAAGAGAAGGATTTATACTGGGCAGAAAACAAATCTGCTTTAAAATCCATGCTGAAGAAAACTATTAAATCTCTTCAAAAAGGCACTGATCATGTAGAATTAATAGAGCTTTCTGCTAATTGGGATGATGACAGTGAATTTTTTAAAAATTTATTTAGTTTAACATTACAAAATGACGCTGAATATGAGGAGATTGTTTCCAATTTCGCAAAGAACTGGGCCACTGAGAGAATAGCAGCCATAGATATGATCATACTAAAAATGGCAGTTTGCGAAATGATGAATTTCCCTAGTATTCCTGTAAAAGTGTCAATTAATGAGTATATTGACCTTTCTAAGAATTATAGTACACTAAAAAGTAAAATATTTGTAAACGGTATGCTTGATAAAATTTCGATAGATTTAGAAAATAAAGGAGCAATCAAAAAAAGTGGGCGAGGTTTAATCGATAACAAATAACTTGTTAAGCTACTTTACGTATTTTTACAATTGAATTTAACTTTTGAATTGTTATATAATTGGAGTACCCATATATTTACACAACTAAATTGAATTATCATGAGTAAAGGAGGAAGCAATTTTTTAATGTTTATAACTGGAGCCGCTGTTGGTGCTGCTGTTGGTATATTATATGCCCCGGATAAAGGAATTAATACACGAGATAAATTATCTTACAGGCTTGATAAATATAGAGAAATGTTGGAAAATTTATTGGAAGACATTTCGGAAAATAAAGATTTCGGCTTAAGCACAGCAAAAAGCGATGGCGAAAAGGTTATAAGTTCAGCTAAAGTAAAAGCAGAACAGCTTTTAAGTGATGTAGATGAATTATTGAATCAAATTAAACACAAAGAAGATTAAAATAAATAATAAATTAAGTTAAAAATGAAATACATAATTAGAATACTATTTATAGCAGCAGGTGCTATTTCTATTAGTGCTTGCTCCAATGGAGATTTGGAGAAAAGAGTAACTGATTTAGAGAGAAGAATAGCTTCGCTAGAGGGTGGTAATAGACCTCCTTCTACCCAACCAGTTTCTGTTAATCAGCAACAGAATAATCAAGCTGTCACACCACAAACCAACACGCCTCAGGAAAAACCAGAAGGCCCCTTGCCAACTATGACTTTCGAAGAAAAAGTGCATGATTTTGGCAATATTAAAGAAGGTGAAGTGGTAACTAAACTATTCAAGTTTAAAAATACCGGAGAAGCACCATTAATTATTTCTGATGCCTCTTCATCTTGTGGATGTACTGTGCCATCTTATACTAAAGCTCCAATTGCACCGGGAGAATCTGGCGAAATTGAAGTAAAATACAATTCCAGAGGAAAGAAAAACCAAGATAATAAGGTTGTAAGAATTACAGCAAATACCTGGCCTACTACTAATAATATAACAATAAAAGCATTTGTAGAAGCTGACGCATCAAAAACAGCTAATACTACTGCTGGTCCTTTAAATCAATAAAATTAAATGATACAAATAATTTTCG
This sequence comes from Cytophagales bacterium, assembly GCA_038258905.1. Classification (GTDB taxonomy): domain Bacteria; phylum Bacteroidota; class Bacteroidia; order Cytophagales; family Cyclobacteriaceae; genus Marivirga. The sequence continues at coordinate 4,251 of JBBSPJ010000258.1, read as the reverse complement.
CACAAGATATTACAGGTGGAGACAATGCCTGGATGAGCCAACTATTACTCTTTGGAGGTATAATCCTTATTTTTTACTTTTTCATGATCAGGCCACAGCAAAAAAAGCAGAAAGACCATAAAAAGTTTGTGGAAGATATTAAAAAAGGTGACAATGTAGTGACAATCGGCGGGATGCACGGTAAAATTTACAGCATCGATGATGAATTAGTTACTTTAGACGTAGACAAAGGAACCAAATTAACATTTGAAAAGTCGTCTATATCATTAGAACAGAGTAAGAAGTTACAAGGAAAATAATATCATACAATATTTTTGAAGGTTTTAGAAAAAATATTAGATGGGCTAAGTAATACTTTTTTGCCTAGCTCAAACGATGGCTTGAAAGTGGTAGTTCTGTGCGTTGTTACAGCTACCACTTTTTGGTTTTTTAACGCCCTTAACGATAATTATACCACACAAATAAAATACCCCATACACTTCTCTTATGCAGACTCTACCTATGTGGCTGTAAACGAAATTACCGACAATGTTGCAATAAATGTTTCAGGAGGTGGCTGGAACCTTTTAAGAAGAACTTTCTGGTTTACCATTGATCCGCTGGAGATTCCGTTGAATGAACCCTCCAGAAATAAATTTATTTTAGGAAGCACACTCGAAAATATCATCTCTGATCAGCTCAATGAGCTACAGCTCAATTTTGTGCAAACTGATACTATTTGGTTAGCTATTGACTCCATTAAGAAGAGAAAATCAAAAATTATAATTGATAGTCTTAATATTAATTTGAGAAAAAACCATAGAATTACATCCACCATTCAGTTAGGTAATGATTCAGTTGAATTTACAGGGCCTCAAAGATTTATAGACAAAATACCTGATATCATTCTTTTAAAAATCCCCAACAATGATATCAATAAAGATTTTAGTGATGAAATAGAACTTTCTACTTTTGGCTCCAATCTGGTGAATAGAAATCCGGTAGAAGTGCCAGTAAGTTTTGAGGTAGAAAAATTTATTCTACAGGAATTGATGATTCCTTACCAAACGATAAATGCTCCAATTGATTCATCAAATTATATTTTTGATGATAGTTTGGCCTACCTTGATTTCCAAATTGAGGAAGGCCTGGCTGGTAAGTTTAATTTGGATAGTATAAAAATTGTGGTTGATTACAAAAAGTTAGATAGAAGGAAAAATAAAGTAATGCCTGAAATTAAAGAACTACCTCAGACATTAAAAGATAGATTTATTCAAATTGATTCATTAGGTTTTAAATACCAATAGTATGCTTAAAATTGGTATTACTGGAGGTATTGGGGCAGGAAAAAGCTTAATAGCCGGCATATTTGAATTGATGGGTATTCCTTGTTACCCTGCAGACGCCAGAGCTAAATGGCTACAAACCCATGATGCTCAACTTAAATCACAAATAATCCAACATTTCACTGAAAATGCCTATCTACCATCAGGAGAACTAAATAGAGATTTTTTAAGCCAAGAGGTATTTGGTGATGATGAAAAGTTAAATCTACTTAATAGCCTGGTGCACCCGGCAGTTGGTAGAGATTTCAAAGATTGGTGCAATCATCATTCTGATAAACCCTATGTGCTAAAAGAGGCAGCATTACTGTATGAAACGGGCTCCTACAAACAGTTAGATGCTACCATCAACGTTCATGCGGATGAATCTATTCGTATAAAACGGACCCTTGCCCGTGACCCACAAAGAACAGAGGAAAGTGTGAAAAGCATTATCAAAAAACAATTTTCCGATAAGAAAAGGAATAACTTAGCCAATTATATCATTTATAATGACGAAACACAATCTGTGATTTTACAGGTTGCAGCCCTTCATGAAAAGCTTATACAGCTAAAAAATTAAAAAGTTGAAATTTATTCAACCGCTCAAATAAATAGGCTTAATGTATTCTAATTAGCCGTTTCATTTCCCGCAAAATATTATTAAATTAAGTGTTCAAATAAATGATCAACTGATAACTTTAATAATATGAGTGATAGAATTCACACCCTTGGAGGGTATATGCATGAATACCAACGAAGCGTACACCAACCCGACTTATTCTGGTCGCGCATTGCTGATTCCTTTCACTGGAAAAAGCGCTGGGATAAAGTAGTAGAATGGAATTTTGAAGAACCAAAAATTGAATGGTTTAAAGGCGCTAAGTTAAACATAACTGAAAATATTCTAGAGAGACATTTATTTACCTCAGGTGATAGCCCTGCCATCATCTGGGAACCCAATGAGCCAGGCGATGAAAACCAAATAATCACCTACAGGCAACTTTATGAAAAGGTAAATCAATTTGCCAATGCCATGAAAGCTAACGGTGTAAAAAAAGGCGATCGGGTAATTATATACATGCCCATGGTACCGGAGGCTGCGGTGGCGATGTTGGCATGTGCAAGAATTGGTGCCGTGCATTCTGTGGTTTTTGCAGGTTTTTCTTCCAGTGCTTTGGCAGATAGAATTAATGATTGCAAAGCTAAAATGGTATTAACCTCTGATGGCAATTACAGAGGTGCTAAATCTATAGGTGTTAAATCTGTGGTAGATGAAGCAGTAGAAAACACCCAAACCATAGAAAAAGTAATTGTTTTTAAAAGAACAGGTGAAGAAGTCAACATGAAATCCGGAAGAGATATTTGGTGGGATGAGGCTATTAAAGATCAATCTACCGAGTGCCCTGCCGAAGAAATGGATGCCGAAGACATGCTGTATATTTTGTACACTTCAGGCTCAACAGGAAAACCTAAAGGCGTGGTTCATACCTGTGGTGGCTATATGGTTTATACCAAATATACTTTTGAAAATGTATTTCAATACAGTCAGGGAGATGTTTTCTGGTGTACAGCTGATATAGGATGGGTAACAGGCCATTCCTATATTGTTTATGGCCCTTTATTAGCAGGAGCCACCACCTTAATGTTTGAAGGTGTACCTACTTATCCGGATGCAGGAAGATTTTGGGAAGTGGTTGAAAAATACAAAGTAAATCAATTTTACACCGCTCCTACCGCCATACGTGCTTTGCAAGCTTTTGGTACAGATCCAATTGAGAAGCACGACCTTAGTTCACTAAAAGTAATAGGGTCAGTAGGTGAGCCAATTAACGAAGAAGCATGGCATTGGTATCATTCACATGTAGGTAAAGGTAAATGCCCTGTGGTAGATACCTGGTGGCAAACAGAAACAGGGGGCATTATGATTTCACCACTTGCTGGGGTTACCCCTACTAAGCCTTCATATGCTACTTTACCATTACCCGGCATACAGCCTGTAATAGTGGATCCGGATGGAAAGGAATTGAAAGGTAATTCTGTTCAAGGTAATTTATGTATAAAATATCCATGGCCTGGCATGTTAAGAACCACCTATGGCGATCATCAAAGATGTAAGCAAACTTACTTCTCCACCTACAAAAACATGTACTTTACAGGCGATGGAGTGAAACGAGATGAAGATGGCTATTACCGAATTTTAGGTCGTGTGGATGATGTGATTAATGTTTCCGGTCATAGAATGGGCACAGCTGAAGTGGAAAATGCTATTAATGAACACCCTAAAGTGTTAGAATCTGCAGTGGTAGGGTTCCCACACGAGGTCAAAGGTCAGGGTATTTATGCCTATGTTATTTGTGATCTGGAAAATAGAACAGAAGAAAACCTGATCAATGAAATAAGTGATACCGTGAAAAAAATCATCGGTTCCATTGCTAAGCCTGATAAAATTCAGATCGTATCCGGGCTTCCAAAAACGAGATCGGGAAAAATCATGCGAAGAATTTTAAGGAAAATTGCTGAAGGAGATACTTCTAATTTAGGTGATACCTCCACATTACTTAATCCTGAAGTGGTAGAGGAAATTAAAAAAGGAGCGAAATAAGATAAAAAAATAATAGCAGTTTTTCTGCTGTATTGGCCGGTCTGACCTGCGGTACTGACCTAAAATACTGCGTAGGTCAGACGATAGTCAGACCGGACAATGCTAAATCTAAGGTTGATTAATTTAGTTTTGCTTTTCGGTTAAAACATCAAACTTTTGAATTTTGAATTAGCAAGTCTATTACTCGATATTCAAAAAGAAAGATTTTACGAGACCTCTTACTCTGTTATCAATGAGAATTTGATAGATAAGATGTTTTGATTGAATATAATGATGGCATTAAGCTGTAAATGGCAGGATTTCCTGCTGTAATGGCCGGTCTGACCTGCGGTACTGACCTAAAAT
>JBBSPJ010000257.1:0-6504 GCA_038258905.1 Cytophagales bacterium | reverse complement strand
TTCTATTGGGGGGGATGATAAATATCTTTTCAGACATCTCATCCGTAATTTCAAATGTTGATTTCAGGTCGGCACCCGACTTTTCAGCTACTTTATCTATTAATGCTTTGTACAATGCATTGGTACCGGGATCATTAAATTGAGAGGCAATGGTGCCATAAACCGGCATATCATCTACCTTGGCTTCCCATAAACCATGGTTACGCTGATACTGTTTTTTCACATCTCTTAGCGCATCTAAGGCACCTCGTTTATCAAATTTATTAAGAGCGATCATATCAGCAAAGTCCAACATATCGATTTTCTCCAGCTGTGTGGCCGCTCCATACTCCGGTGTCATCACGTATAAAGCTGCATCAGAATAATCTAAGATTTGGGTATCTGACTGACCAATACCAGAGGTTTCTAATATAATTAAGTCGAATTTGGCCGCTTTTAGTATGCTTACCGCGTCTTTCACGTATTTAGAAATAGACAAATTACTCTGCCTGGTAGCCAAAGAACGCATATAAACCCGCTCATTATTGATCGCATTCATTCTGATTCTATCACCCAATAGTGCACCTCCCGTCTTTCTTTTGGAAGGATCTACGGAGATTATGCCTATTTTTTTATCTTTAAAATCAATTAAGAACCTTCTTACGAGTTCATCTACTAAAGAAGATTTACCTGCACCACCGGTTCCTGTAATCCCTAAAACAGGAATTTTAACTTTTTCTGCTTTATCACGAATGGTTTTTAACTCTACATTTCCTTCCTCCGGGAAATTTTCTGCGGCAGAAATCATTCTGGCGATGGACTTAACATCTTGCTGATCGATATGCCCCACTTCTCCGTTCAGGTTATTGCCAAGTGGATAATCACTTTGCTTCACTAGGTCATTGATCATCCCTTGTAAGCCCATTGAACGCCCATCATCCGGTGCATAAATACGAGTAATTCCGTAATCGTGCAATTCTTTGATTTCATCCGGCAAAATTACTCCACCACCGCCTCCAAATATTTTGATATGTCCAGCACCTCTTTCTTTCAATAAATCATGCATGTATTTAAAATACTCAGTATGCCCGCCCTGATAAGACGTCATGGCGATAGCTTGTGCATCTTCCTGAATCGCAGTATTTACCACCTCTTCCACACTCCTATCGTGACCTAAATGAATCACTTCACAGCCGGTAGATTGGATAATCCTACGCATGATGTTGATAGCCGCATCATGCCCATCAAATAGAGAGGCAGCAGTAACGATACGAACATTATTTTTAGGTTTATAAGGAGCTACAGTTTGGTGTGCAGACATATTTTAAAGATTTTTTAAATTGATTACGAAATTACAACAATAAAAAGAAAGAATAAAGTTTGTAAGCAAACTATCATTCGTTAGGTAAATAAAAGCTTAATAAAACTCAATTTTTTATTGTAAATGGTATATATGAAAACGATTGTAATGCGGAATAGGTTCTTAACGCCTACTTTGCAATTAATTTTTCTGACAGAAAGCACCGATACCTTATAATATCCTTTAATCTCCATCCTATATCCGTTTATACACATCCTTATATTAAAATAAGCCCCACAATACAGTGATTTATATAATCTATTTTAGTTGTTGTGTAATTCATTAGCTCTATAAGTGAACTACTTTTACCAAAATATAAATCAGGTAGATTTAGTTAAATAAATACGAAAGAATCATTCAATGAGAAATTCAAGAATAAACTTAATCATTCTGCTAGTTGTGGGCATCATGTTTTCTTCATGCAAATCTATGAACAAAACCCAAAAAGGAGCAGTAGTAGGTACAGCAAGTGGTGGAGCAATGGGCGCAATAATAGGTAAGGCATCAGGAAACACAGCTATGGGTGCCATAATAGGTGCTGCTGTAGGTGGCACCACAGGAGCCATCATTGGCAATCAGATGGATAAGCAGGCAGAAGAAATTAAAAAAACTGTTCCTGACGCTAATGTTCAACGTGTTGGAGAAGGGATAGTGGTAGAATTCAGCAGTAATGTGCTATTTGGATTTGATCAATCAGCTCTTACTTCCTCATCAAAAGCTAGTCTGGATAAACTGGTAATTGTTCTCAACGAATATTCTGATACCAATATTGAGGTTCAAGGACATACAGATAGCAAAGGCAGCACTGAATATAACGCAGACTTATCCGTAAAAAGAGCCGGAGCAGTATCAAACTATCTTAATGGTCAAGGTATTTCACGAAGTAGAGTGAGCATAAAAGGATTTGGTGAATCAGTACCAAAATATGATAATAATACTAAAAGTGGGCGCGATCAAAACCGTAGAGTAGAATTTCTTATCACCGCTAACGAAAAAATGAAATTAGAAGCAGAAAAGAAAGCAGGTTAACCCGGATTATTTATCCTTTTATTTCGGGATGAATAATGACGATAAACAATTGAAATCAAATGATTTGCAGTAGAACATCAGGTTTAATCAATTAACATTCAATCAATTTTAAAATATTATGAAAAGTAAAATAATTGTATTGTCATTAAGTATATTTCTTATTGGCATTTGTACTTTACAGGCACAAACCAGATTTGGTTTAGTGGGTGGTGTAAATTTTCAAAATCTTAATGGTACCGACAGTGATGGTGACAAACTAGACAATGATTTAATCGTTGGTTTTCATGCGGGAGTTAACCTTCTAATTCCAGTAGCCCCTGATTTCTATTTTAGTCCGGGATTACTATTTTCAGTAAAAGGCGCCAGCGATGAGGCAATAGGTTTAACAAGCACGTATAAAATCAACTATCTGGAAATGCCTCTTAATTTAGTCTACCGAGCCAAATTAGGGAATGGTCATTTGCTTTTAGGCTTTGGTCCTTATGTTGGTTATGCGATAGGAGGAATAGCTAAACTTGAGGGTAGCAATGGTAGTGCTGAACGTGATATTGTGTTTCAAAATACTATAGAATCAGGTGATGATCCTGAATTTTATTTAAAACGTTTTGATGCCGGAGCCAATATCTTTTTTGGTTATGAATTAGAGGCTGGCTTATTTTTACAACTCAATACGCAGCTTGGCCTGCTTAATATAGCTCCTGAAGACAAAAGAACAAACAACGATCAAACTAATTTAAAAAACACAGGATTTGGTCTTTCATTGGGATACAGGTTTTAAAAAATCATTTGAGTTAAATTCTTAGTTTTTTAATCCTGATTTAGTCGTAAAAAATCTAAATATTTTTTTTAAGGGAAGTAAATTTTATAGCACCGAGCATTATCTTGGTGCTATTTTTATTTTCTTTGAATTTAAACTGATGGTACTATCATAAATTTACTGATAAGTCTATATTTCATAAGAAGGATCAGCCTTATTCATTTTAGGGATTTTGCTTTTTGCGCCACAGTGATGGCTTTTCCATTTTGGATGCTAGCTTCTTGCATTGTCAGCTTGGGCTGATTTCTTTTTGATCAAGTGATCGCAGTGTTGCCAGCCAGAGGCTGACAACTGAACCTCAAAAGAAATAACTTGAAAGTACGAATCTTTCTGTAGCCTCAGTTTTTCTGACTCCAGCCAAAGGCTGGCCGACTATCCCGATCCGCCAGCTGGCGGACCACCCTTCTCTTTGTGCCTGTCCCGGCCGACCGGGAAAGAGAAGGGAATATTTTCCTAGTTCTTTATAAATTAGTAATCTTGGTTCCAATGAAAAATTTAAAAGAAATTGTTATTTTCACGAGATTTCTCCCCTCTAGCCTCGGGAGAGAGGGAAGATTTGTCGAAGGCAAATTAGGGGTGAGTTATAAAGCAGGCGGTTTAGCAATTTGCGAACAAAACTAATTATATAGTAGCCAAAAGAAAAGACAGAGTCTTAGTGAGTATCAGTTAGAGAAGTGAAAATGGACAGAGCATTTTTGCTAAATTATTTATTTTAAATAGCCTAAATGTATTTTTCCATTAAAATCGCAGTAGAACCAAACTAAATACTATCTGCGCTAAGGTTATTTTTTCAAGGGCCTTCAGTGAAATGTGCTACTAGTGGCTCTGAGACCTGAATTCTTACTATATAAATCATTCTTACTCGTCTCTTATCCTTTCTCAACAATAAAGCCTAATTTCACATTTATTAAGAAATAATAATACAATCACTTGTATATAATTTTGAAATCCTACATATTCGTTTATGAATCATCAATTGACCGAAACAGCAAAACTGGCGGTAAAATATGTCAACACTACCGACCGCCATATATTCCTCACTGGTAAGGCAGGAAGTGGAAAAACTACTTTGTTGCGCTATATTATAGAAAACACTTATAAAAATGTAGCAGTAGCCGCACCTACCGGTATAGCAGCCATCAATGCAAAAGGTGTTACATTACACTCATTGCTACAGTTACCTTTTGGCACTTTCCTTCCGGAAGATAACGCCATGCCTCAAAATGGATTTAATGACCAGATAAACACGCCCCGCACTTTCCTAAAACAGTTTAAAATGTATGGAAATAAACGTCAGATTCTGAGAAACCTTGAGCTACTTATTATTGATGAAGTGAGTATGCTAAGGGCAGACATGTTGGATTGTGCTGATTTAATTTTACGAGTAGCCAGGCGCAATCAAAAACCTTTTGGTGGTTTACAGATCATGTTCATTGGTGATTTAAACCAGTTGCCACCTGTTATCAAAAATCATGAAAAGCCATTGATGCAGCCTTTCTATAAAAGCGGTTTCTTTTTTGAAGCCTTGGCTTTGCAAAAGAGTGCATTGGTTTATATTGAGTTGGATAAGATATTCCGACAATCTGATATCAATTTCTTAGCCATATTAAATCGGTTGAGAGATAACCAGATGACAAGTGCAGATATTGAAAGGTTAAATCAGAATTACAAAGCTGATGTGGAAGATGGTGCTTATGAAGGTTATATTCATATTACTACGCACAACAAAAAGGCAGATTTAATCAATGAACGTGCTTTGGCAGATTTAAACGGGGTTGAAAGGCACTACCACGCGAATATTGATAAGGATTTCCCGGAAAACCTCTATCCAATTGCTGAAAAACTTAATCTAAAAGTGGGTGCTCAAGTGATGTTTATTAAGAATGATCCTACAGGTGAGAATTTGTATTATAATGGCAAAATTGGTGAAGTCCAATCTTTAGAAGATGATAAAATAGAGGTAAAGTTGGCTGATTCTGATGATTTAATCACCGTAGGGCGCTATGAATGGGAGAATAAAAAGTACTCTCTTGACAAAACCACCAATGAAATTGATGAGAAATATGCCGGAAGTTTTAGCCAGTTTCCTCTCAAATTAGCGTGGGCCATCACAGTACACAAAAGCCAGGGTTTAACCTTTGAAAAGGCTATTTTGGATGTCTCCGACAGCTTTGCTCCAGGTCAGATGTATGTGGCACTATCCCGTTTAACCGGTTTGGAGGGTTTAATACTTTCACAGCCTATTGCTAATATACATTTTGATGTCGACCAACAGCTGAATGCATTTGAAGGTAATAAAAAGCCTCTTGAGCATCTAAGTGAGCAATTATCTACTGATACAAAGGATTACATATTCCGACTCGTACATGATGCTTTCGATCTCTCTCAAATCAATAGGGAACTTAATTATCACTTAAGCAGCTTCAACAAGAGTGAGAATCGTTCCCTGAAACAGCAATTTCAAGAATGGACACAAGAAAGAGTGAACGAAATGCAGGAATTGTATAAAGTATCTGCCACTTTCCAACGTTCTTTGCACGCTATTGCTCAGGAGCCGGATTATCTTAAGACTTTAAGTCAAAGAGTACAAAAAGCCAAAGACTACTTCACCCCTCTTTTACAAGATTTGCATAAAGCATTTATCAAGCAGCTAATGGATACCTCCGGTAAGGACCGGATGAAAGATTATCTGAAAGAATTGGATGAGTTAACGCAGCAAATCAAAGCCACATTTTTAAGAATCAACAAAGTGAATGTGGTGGTGGCAGCTGCCGCAGATAATAAAATCCCTAATAAAAAGGATTTGTATTCCAGCAAGGTTTTTAAGGAAGAAAAAGATAAAAAGCCATTAAAAAAGAGTAAGAAAAAAGATAAAACACCAACAGCAGAAATCAGTTATAAACTATTTAAGTCTGGTATGAGCATGGAGGAAATCTGCAGAGAACGAGCCCTTGTATCCGGTACTATTATGGGGCATTTAAGCAAGTACATTGCTTCAGGTGATTTAAAAGCTGATCAGTTTATTGATGAAGTAAAATTAGATCAAATTGGCAAGGTAATAGAAAAAGTGGGTTCTGAATCCTACGGTGAAATTAAAGCTGCATTAGGAGATGAATTTGAATATTCAGACATTAAAGTAGCTGTGGCACATTTTGATTATTTGAAGGAAAAGAGTGAATAGGTGTTGGCCTCACCCCAACCCTCTCCAAAGGAGAGGGAGTTCGCACCAGCTACAGTTGATATTTATCTTTTATTTGAAACTTTCTGCAATCTCTAAAACAACTCACCCCATCCCTCTCTTGAAAAAAGAGGGAGTTCG
>JBBSPJ010000256.1:0-6509 GCA_038258905.1 Cytophagales bacterium | reverse complement strand
TGATACACCTGAAATAGGTTTAGCAAGCTCCGGTAACGGAAATCTGGATTTCACTACTTCAGAAAACATAAGTGGTATACCTATTGTGGCCACAATTACGGTCACTCCATTCAATGCAGATTGTGTAGGCCCTGAAGAAACATTTACTATTACTTTAAAACCTACTCCACAAATTTCAGAAATTAGTGATCTAGCTATTTGTTCAGAGGAATTTGTATCAATTCCTTTTAGTATTGATATAACTGGAAGTATTTTAACTGTCACAAACTCTAATCCATCAATTACTGTAAGTAATCCTGTTATAAACAATAATGCAATAGAATTCACAAGTTCCATCAATACAAGTGGTACTGATTTAACTGGCGTTTTCGAACTTAGCTCTAACAAAGATGGATGTGTAGGCTTAGAAAGTTTTGTTGTCACTCTTAGAAATAAGCCTGTAGTGGAGGCTGAAACAGATGAAGATGCATTATGTTCAGTAGAATTTGTACCTAATAGAAATTTCAGCCATTCTGTAGGGTCAGGAAATTTCTTCTGGGAAATTACAAATACAGAATTAATTGGGGATGGCACTGCTTCTTCAGGTACCGGTAATTTCCCTGGCTTTGAATTAGCTCAAAACGAAACTGGGATAGAAAAAGTAGGTTATGTAAGATACTTTAGTGAAAGACTTGGCTGTTTCAGTGATGCAGATTCTTTTAAGATTACTTTAAAATCTTCACCACTAGTATTAAATGAAGACGTATTTTTCTGCGCGGGTGAATTCGTTAACGTTGGGTTTTTATCAAATATGCCGACCGGAACACAATTTACTTGGGAAATAACCGAGAGCACCAATCCTAATGGTAATGTTGGTATTACTAGTAATTCTGGAACCACTTCAGATTCTATCACTACAACTGGTTTCACAACTATAAATCCTTTCAGTGATAGAGATAATATTGCCACAATTACAGTTAATGGAACAAATACAGATTGTTCTGGTCCACCAAAAACATTTAGAATAATAATAAAGCCAAACCCGGCAATTCAAATTAGATATGAAAATTTATGTGATATTGAGAATGGTGTGAAACTTGACTATACCACCTCGTACAGTGAATTGGAAGTTGATAGTATTAAATGGACTATCCTTTCCGATCCTAGTCTAACTGTTGAGGATTCTGTAGTGGTTTTTAATAGTCCAGGTAGAAAAAATGTGCAACTAGAGGTCTTTACTTCATTTGACTGTGATTTTATTAGCAACTTTTTTATTGAAGTTTGGAATATCGACAGTATTAATTTTAACGTAGCTAACGTAGCTACAACTCTACCGGGTAGTACTGGAACCAATTTTACTCCTATAATAATTCCTACATTACAACAAGATATAGTTAATTTCAGCTATGAATGGAACTTTGGAGACCCTGCTAGCGACTCTAGAAATACATCTACAGACCAAATGCCTGAGCATAACTATCAATTTGGAGGCACTTATGAGGTTACATTAACAGTAACAGGCCAAGGTGCCTCTACGGGAGATTCAAGTTCTTGTTCAATTCAATTTTCAAAAGAAATAAATATTGTATCATCAATTGTTGAATTTCCATACTTTATCAATTTCGAAGACAGTGCAGCTTGGACTACGGAATCTTTACAAAATGGTACTTCATGGTCTTATATTGACCCAAATAATTTACCAGGAAATCTTCCTGATTCACTGTTCTTTTATAAGAAAAATGATCAAAACAAGTCAAAAATATGGGGAACTCTTTTAAATGGTGAAAAAGCTGGTTATAATGTTAATGAATTTTCATATCTCAATACGGCAGTATTCAATTTAGATTCGGGAGATTTGGAGAGACCAATGCTGGCATTTGATATGTGGCTGGATGTTGAAAGTGTCTCACGTGAAGGTGCCGTAGTAGAATATTCAGAAGATGGTATAGATTATAAGGTACTAGGTACAATCAATAGCCCTCTAAACTGGTATAACGTGTCAGGACACCTTGGGCTAAGGGATCCGGATTTTATTGACAATGAATTAGGTTATGCTTGGACATTTAATAGTAAAACAGAAGAAAACAGAGAATGGGTAAGAGTAGCCTATCCATTAGATCAATTTAAAAATAGCACTAGTTTATTTTTAAGGATTACATTTAGGGGTTCTATTTATGATAAAAACCCAAAAGGAATGGCAATTGATAATTTCTACATAGGAGAAAGAACAAAAAATGTATTAGTAGAGAATTTCACCAACATAAATGCAGACAATTTTGAGAGCTCCCAAGATACATTTGAATCGTATTTAAATGATACACTTGCAATAAGTAAAGATGTAATCCCTTTACAATTTCATACAACTTATCCTAGACCGGATGCCTTAAGCAATAGAAATAGATTAGAGTTAGATGCCAGAGCCGCTATTTATTCAATTAACTCTTCTTCAGTTTATGTTTTTGATGGAAAAAGAATGTCAGACATACTATTTAATAGAGAATATCAACAGGAAATTAGAGCCAGGTCATTAATAGATGCAGTGGCCGCAGAACCTAAAACTACTATTGAAATATCAGTGGATAATTCGGCAGACGACAATACAGTCAGATTCACTTCGGACATCTCTATTGATACAGCTATAGCAAATAATCAAGAATTGGCAGTTTATTACTTTATCGTTGAAAAGTCAGTGCAAAATTTAGATGGCACTTCTAAAACCTTAGAAAATGTGGTTATAAAAACCTTACCAGGTATAAATGGTCATATCTTAGATGTAGATAGCACTACTCTTAATGAGAGCTACGAATGGAAAGTAAAGGGTATCAATAACAAGACTCAATTAGCAATTGTCACAGTTATTCAGGACTTGACTACAAACGAGGTCATCCAGACTACAATCACAGATATAGTTGATGAAAAAGTGGGCGGTCCTATTTTGTCGAATAATGAGCTGTTTAATCTAGGTAAAATCAACATCTATCCTAATCCATCGAGAGATAAATTCGTGATAGAATTACCTATTGGTCAAAATCAGGAAATCAACTATATGGTTTTAGATAATGTAGGTAAAATCATTAAAACTCACACTATTAAAAAGGGAGAAGCTAAACATGAACTCTATCTTAAAGGTTTAAGCTCTGGAATGTATCATATTCTCTTTAAAGATGAAGCCGGTAATGTTTCAAAAAAGAAAATTGTTTTAATTGATTAAATGATTTCATCAATTAAAATAGCATAAGATATTTATACTAAACTAAATCACATAACCATCTTCTTTAAACCACTTATGTAAATACCCTTAGCGAATAAACATAATCTAAAATTGACCGTATTTAATATTTAATTTCTGTCTTCACAAAAATACTATTATAAACAAATAGTTTTATTAGATGTTAAAATTGCATATTAAAACCTTAATAAAATCAACACTTGATAAGAGTTTTAAAAGATTGAATTTTTACTTATTTTCGTGAAATATTAAAAGATCATTTATTTTTTATACAAATAACAAAAATATACATGTCAGATCAAGCAAAATTATCATACGGGGGTAAAGAATACATTCTTTCTGTGGTTGAAGGTACTGAAAAGGAAAAAGCAGTAGATATCAGCAAATTAAGAGCAGAAAGTGGACTTATTACCATAGACCCGGGTTTTAAAAATACAGGATCTACCAAAAGTGCAATCACATTTTTGGATGGTGAAGAAGGTATTTTAAGATATAGAGGTTATTCTATTGAGGACCTAGCAGAGAAATCAACCTTTTTGGAAGTATCTTATCTTTTAATTTATGGTGAATTACCTTCGTCTGACGAACTAGAAGCATTTCAGAAAAAAATTACGACCCATACTCTAGTGCATGAAGATATTAAAACCATTTTAGATGGTTTTCCTTCCAATGCGCACCCGATGGGAGTTTTATCTTCATTAGTATGTTCATTAACGGCTTTTTATCCGGAATCATTAGATCCTAACAGATCTGCTGAGGAAGTTAATTTAAGTATCATCAGAATTCTGGCTAAGATGCCAACTTTTGCAGCATGGGCTTATAAAAATCAGGTGGGACATCCTGTAAACTACCCGGATAACGAGTTAGATTACTGCTCTAACTTCATTAAAATGATGTTCGCATTACCTGCTGAACGTTATAAAGCAAATCCAGTAGTAGCCAGAGCATTAGATCAATTACTTATATTACATGCCGATCATGAGCAAAACTGTTCAACCTCTACTGTTAGAGTAGTAGGGAGTTCTCAAGCTAGCTTGTATGCATCAATTTCTGCAGGTATTAATGCATTATGGGGTCCATTACATGGTGGAGCGAATCAAGCTGTATTAGAAATGCTTGAAGAAATACAAGAAGCTGGTGGAGATACTGCCAAGTTTATAGAAAAAGCTAAGGATAAAAATGATCCTTTCAGATTAATGGGATTCGGGCACAGAGTTTACAAAAACTTTGATCCAAGAGCAAAAATCATTAAAAAAGCGGCAGATGATGTATTAGAGCAATTAGGTGTAGATGATCCATTGTTAGATATCGCTAAGCAATTAGAGGAAATCGCTTTGAATGATGAATACTTTATTGAGAAAAAACTTTATCCAAACGTAGATTTCTATTCTGGTATTATTTATCGAGCTATGGGAATTCCTACTGAAATGTTCACAGTAATGTTTGCTATCGGTCGTTTACCGGGCTGGATTGCTCAGTGGAAAGAAATGAGAGAAAACAACGAGCCAATTGGTCGTCCGAGACAAGTATACACCGGATACAATCACAGACCTTACGTTGCATCTGAAAAAAGATAATTTAATTAATTATTAGTTAAAAGTTTAATTAATTTTTAAAAGTCAATCTATAGCAATAGATTGACTTTTTTAATTTACATATAAAAAAGAATGAGTTTACAAGAAGATTTTAAAAAAGCAGCAGAGCGTTCTAAAAATGATATTAAGGAACGTCCATCTAATGAAGATTTATTAAAGTTATATGCACTTTTTAAACAAGGAGAAGAAGGAGATGTGCAAGGTGAAAAACCAGGTGGCTTTGATTTTAAAGCAATAGCTAAATACAATTCCTGGGAAGAATTAAAAGGGAAGTCGGAAGAAGAGGCAATGAAAGAATATATAGCTCTGGTTGACAAGCTAGCACAGTAAAACAGGCTTATCCTATTATAGAAAGAAAAGTGCTTTCTTTTTTTTTAATTTATTAAGGAATTAAACTAGCTGAAATTACCTTTCTATTGAATTAACCTATTAGTTAATATAATTTAATTTTTCATCCTTAAAAAGTGAGTTTAAAATCTCAAAAACAGATTTTTCTAGATCATTTAGGTCAAACTACCCCCTTTCCTTTTCTGTTGGAAATTGAAAGAGCGGAAGGTATCTACCTTTATGATATAAATAGTAAATCCTATATAGATTTAATTTCCGGGATAGCCGTTAGTAATTTAGGACACCAGCATCCTCATGTAATTGAAGCCATTAAAAAGCAAGTAGATAAGCATTTGCATATCATGGTTTATGGTGAATACGTGCAATCATCTTCCAATCGCCTTGCAGAAATGTTGGCCCATCACTTACCTGAGCATCTGAATTGTAGCTATTTTACCAATAGCGGTGCTGAGGCCATTGAAGGCGCACTAAAATTAGCTAAAAGGTATACCGGTAGAACCGAAATGATTGCTTTTAGAGGTGCTTATCATGGTAGCACACATGGTGCTTTAAGTGTTTCTGGCAATGAAAAGAAAAAAAATGCCTTCCGACCATTACTACCCGATGTTCGTTTTCTTCAATTCAATATAAAAGAGGATTTACAACAAATAACTAATAAGTCGGCTTGTGTATTAGTAGAAACCATACAAGGAGACGCTGGTGTTAGAATTCCTGATAAATCTTACCTTGAAGCATTGAGAGCTAAATGTAACGAAACTGGAACAGTTCTTATATTTGATGAAATACAGACTGGAATCGGCAGAACCGGAAAACTTTTTGCTTTTGAACATTATGGTGTATATCCTGATATACTTTGCACAGCCAAAGCTTTAGGGGGGGGATTACCATTAGGCGCTTTTATTTCGAATAAAGAAATGATGAAGACCTTAACTTTTAATCCTATGTTGGGGCATATTTCAACTTTTGGAGGCAACCCAGTGGCTTGCGCTGCAGCAGTAGCTACCCTTGAGGTAATTACAACACCGAATTTTTTAGAAGATGTAGAAAGAAAAGGGCTGCTTTTTGAAAAATTAATACGACATAAGGCAATCAAAGAAGTAAGAAGAAAAGGCTTATTGTTTGCATTTGAATTTGAAACGGAGGAAGAAGTTTATGCCATAGTAGAGGAATGTATGAAGCAAGGAGTTATTTGCTTTTGGTTTCTTTCCTGCCCTAACAGTTTCAGAATAGCCCCCCCACTTACTATTTCGATTAAAGAGATTGAAAAAGCCTGCAAAATCATTAACGCAGCTATCGAACAAACACATTCCTAATATGAATGCTCCCCTAAATACTTTAATACCAATTGAGAGGATTCA
>JBBSPJ010000255.1:0-6511 GCA_038258905.1 Cytophagales bacterium | reverse complement strand
CAGGTTGTACGGGAATAAGCAAACCACATTGCAGCATGTATTGCATTAAACCAACACTTTTTAAGGCAACTGATTTACCTCCTGCATTAGGGCCAGATATTATGAGAATACGCTTATCAGCGTTAAGCTTAATATTAAGTGGTACCACTTTTTTACCACTTTCTTTCAAACTCAATTTTAACAGAGGATGCTCTGCTCTTTTGAATTCTAAAACTCTTTTATTTTCTAAAATAGGCATATAGGCCTCGATCTGCCCAGCAAACTTCGCTTTAGCTCTGATAAAATCTACTATACCTAAAAAACGATAAGCTTTATCTAAGTTTTCGAGTTCTGGCCTTACTTTGTTAGTTAATACAGTGAGTATTTTTACAATTTCTCTTCGCTCTTCATATTGTAACTCCCTGATTTCATTATTCATTTCAAGGGCTTCAGAGGGCTCAATATACATGGTTTGACCGGTGGCCGACTGATCATGGATAAAACCTTTGATTCTTCTTTTATATTCTGAAAGAATGGGAATCACTAATCTTCCATCTCGAATAGTAACAGAGGCATCCTCAGGTGTAAAACCATTAGAAGAAGCTTGTTTATACACTTGCTCAACTGTTTTTCTTAATTGAGCCTGTACCTTAAAAATTCTTACTCTTATATCTTGAAGTTCCCTACTTGCATTATTTCTAAGATCACCTCTTTCATCAATTTTTTCATCAATCGCTTTGTAGAGTGAGTCGTCTAATTCAACTGCTTTTCTTAGTTTAAAAAGGGTAGGGTAGTCTTCCTCATATGTGTCAAAAAAAGAAATGCAATCTAAAATAGTTTTTAAGCTTAATTTCAGGTCAAAGAATTCCTCCTCTGTTAAAAAAGTATTACCTACCCGCGTTCTTTTTAAAAAAGGACTTACATCTATAAAATTACCGGAAGGGAAATATTCTCCGGATTGTAAAATATTTTTAAATTCATCAGTTTGTAGCAATAACTGATGGATTTTGTCAAAATTGGATAGAAAGGTCATTTTGTCAGCTACCTGTTGGCCAAGTGTGCTGATACAATTCTCCTGTATAAAGGTTCTGATTTTATCAAAACCTATGCGTTGCTCAAAGTCAACCGGTAATATCATATATTATTCTTTCTCTTTATTATTAGCTTTCTGCCTGTTGGCATCAAAAATTTGTTCTCTTAAACTCATGCTGTCAATAACTATATCGTACACTAACTCCAGTTTTTCAGGATTCTCTAAGTAATAGGCAAAACTTTGCTTATAAATAGAATCAGAGGTATTATTTTCCTCAAAAATTTTTAATTCGTAATGTCTCATTACAACTTTAGAAGAATCATACTTAAGACCAATATTGGTAGCTTTATGTTCAGCTTCGTAAATTTCTGCTATAATATTAGCCATTTTTTCTGGTGGTAAAACACCTTTTGGTACGCCATCCTTTTGTGTACAAGAAACTATTATTAATATTGCGACTAGATAAATAAGTTTTCTCATTATATTTTGTGGTAATTTGCTTTTAAGTGTACAAAATTATTGCCAAATCTATTTCAGACAACCGTGAAAAACAATTATCGTACTTTCTTTCGTTCTCTATGGAGTATAATAATTTTAATACAAATTTAATTCATTTAATAATAAGCCTATGAGGGAGCTGTTTAAAAAGCTTCGGAAATACGAAATACGCATTAGAAAAGCAGTGAATAATCAAATGCAGGGTGATTTCCATTCTGTTTTTAAAGGTTCTGGTCTTGAATTTGATGATGTGCGCATGTATCAATATGGTGACGATGTGCGAACCATCGACTGGAATGTTTCTGCCAAGGGGCACGGTACTTTTGTAAAAACTTTTAGAGAAGATAAAGAACAGAGCGTTTATTTTATGATAGATGTAAGTGCCAGCCAGGAAATTGGCACTGAGGGGAAACATAAAGTTGATATCGCTAAAGAGATAGCTGGAGTTTTAACACTTTCAGCCATTAAAGAAGGCAGCCAGGTAGGCATGGTATGTTATTCTGATGATAGAGAGCTCTATATAAAACCCGGTAAGGGACAAAAGCATAGTTATTATGCTATTAGCAAGTTATTTGATTTGGTGCCTAAATCTCCTAAAACTAATTTAGATAAAGGCTTGTCTTACTTGCTTGGTATGTTGAAAAGAAGATGTGTTGTTTTCTTAATCAGCGATTTTGTAGATGATGGCTATGAAAAACACTTGAAAGCATTGGCCAGAAAACATGATTTGGTTGTTATTCATATGAAAGATAGGTTGGAAACAGATTTACCTATGTTAGGAATAGTACCGCTAAGGGATAAAGAAACAGGCAGGGTTAAGTGGGTAAATACTTCAGGTGCCGCTTTTAAAAATAAATATAGAAATACCAATAAAAATCAATCGGAGCAATTAAGAGATTTATGCAAGCGTAATCAGGCAGATTATGTATTGGTTGATACTCAGGAAGATTTTATTCCCAAATTGATGAAATTATTTACTATAAGAAACCTCAATAAAAAGAAAGCATAAATGATGAGAAGAATATTTTTGATGCTGATTTTTATGGCAGGTAACTGGGCAGTGGCTCAGCAAATTCAATTAAAAGGTCAATTTTTGCAGGATAGTATGGGTATAGGGGAGCCTATACAATTTACACTTTCAGCTAAATACCCAGCTGATATGCAAATTTTATTTCCAGACTCTACTTATGATTTTTTTCCTTTTGAGTATCAAAGCAAAGCGTATTTCCCTACTCAAACAGATAGTATTCTAAGCCATGATAGTGCTGTTTTTACCTTGTTAAGCTTTGAATTAGATAAGGTTCAAAAATTAAAACTTCCGGTTTTTATTATTCTAGAAGAAGATAGCAGCAGGGTTTTCACTAAAACGGATAGTGTTTTTTTACAGGAGATGATTCCTGTGGTATCAGATTCTCTTCAATTGAGAACTAATACAATTTTCCTGTCAATTGATAAGGATTTTAATTATCCTCTTTTGATTGTTATTTTATCGATTCTTTTAATAATTGTAGTTTTAGTAATTGTTTTCTTTGGAAAAAAATTAAGACTGAAATGGCAAATCTGGCGTTTGAAAAAACAGCATCAGAAGTTTTTGGATATATTCCGACCTCAAATATCTGATCCGAAGGCTGGTGAAACCGAAAAACTGCTTTTTATATGGAAAAAACATGTAGAAAGCATTAGCAAAAGACCTTATGCTAAATTAACTAGTAAAGAAATTCATAAAATACACCAGGACGAAAAGCTTTATCAGAATTTACAGAAAATGGATAGAAATATTTATTCCTCAGTAAAGGATGATAATTTGTCGGAAACATTTGTTTACCTAATTGATTACGCTGATTATATATTTACAGAGCGTATTAAAGAATTACAATCACATGCAAAGTAACGATTGGTTTGATTTTATATGGTTTTATCCTGAAACGCTCAGGAGTTTTGAATACCAATATCCCTGGATATTTTATGGTATGATAGTGCTTCCAATTATCTATTTTTTAATAGAATGGATAAAAGGTAGACTAAGTCCTAAAATACCTATTGCTCTTAAGAAAGATAGTCTTTCGAGTGATTTTTCATCAATTTTACGAATTATCCCTGTTTTATTGCTTTTGGTTTCAGCCTTATTATTACTTTTTGCACTTAGCAGGCCTCAACTCACAAATGAAAGAGTGGAGCAATGGACTGAAGGGATTGATATAATGTTGGTGATGGACATTTCAGAATCCATGAAAATTGAGGATTTTACACCTAATAGGATGGAGGCGGCTAAAAAGGTAGCTGTAGATTTTATTGATGGAAGGTTCCAGGATAGAATTGGCCTTGTTATATTCAGTGGAGAAGCCTATTCTCTATCGCCTTTAAGTACTGATTACGATTTAGTTAAAAATTATATTCAGGATATTGATTTCAGAATGATAGAAAGTCCGGGAACGGCAATTGGGAGCGGACTTGCGGTAGGTACTAATCGTATGTTAGAGTCAGAATCGGTTTCAAAAGTAATTATCTTATTGAGTGATGGAGAAAATAATGCCGGAAATATAGATCCTATTACAGCAGCAAAATTAGCCAATGCTTATGACATCAAGATTTATACCATCGCTATCGGAAAAGAGGGAAAAGTACCTTATGGCAAAGATTTCTTCGGACGCACGCGCTACATCGAAAATAGTCTGGATGTTTCAGGTCTACAAGAAATCGCTAAAATAGGAGAGGGGGAGTTCTATAGAGCAGAAGATAATGCCGCTTTAGAGAATGTATTTGCCACCATTGATCAATATGAGAAAGCAGAAATTAAAGAAACACGATATAAGGATACTAAAGACTATTACGATGTGTATTTGACGTGGGGAATTATATTCATGCTGCTTTGGCTGTTTACTAAATCTACTTTCTTTAGTAATATTTTGATTGATTAAATTTTATTGATCCAAAATACGTTTGCTTAAAATGAGGTATTTATTGATAATATGGCTCTACCACGAATTTAATGGGAAGTTATAATTGATAGCTTCCATAGTGTGAAATCTTCCAATTTAGAACGTCATTGCGAATCCCCTTAGGGTGAAGCAATCTCGCTATTATTATTGAAGAGCTTTTTAACAAGTATCTTCTTAATTTGAAGAGATTGCTTCGTGCCTCGCAAAGACGTTTCAATTGAATTAGATGGCTTCGTTCCTGTTTTTAAATCGCGTTCTTAATATTCCATTAAAATAACAGTAGAACCGATAATATTATTCGGATTAATTAGCAATAGAGGTATAACATGCGATTGTTATTCAAATTTATATAAACCTTTTCAAAATTCAGATTTTGAAAAGGTGGACTTAATATTTTTAGCTGAAACAGGTCAGGAATTAGATTCTGGATTATTTGTGGTGAAAGTTATAGAAAATTTTAAAGGTGAGTTTAATTCGGAAATAAAAATATTAAATCCTCAAAATGATTATTGCTCACATTACGTGAAACCTGGTGAGAAATGGCTTATTTATACTTATCAAAATGAATATAATATTGTGGTTATTGATGGATGTTCCAGAAGTAGAAATATTGAAAAAACAAAATATTTAGTTCCACCACCGCCTCCTTATCCAAATGGGAAGCAAAAGAAAAAATATGAACTCATGTATGAGAAATACTTAAAATCCGACCGAGGGTTTATCGGTGATGAGTTAAATCAATTAAGAAAAATTAGTTTAAATCAGCACTAAATAGCTTTTTGAAAAAGCTGAAAATTATCATCCTATCTATTTTATGATGAGATTGTGATTCTCCAATAATTCATTAACTTTTACGTTCTACCCTCCATGAGAATTTTCATTTTCCTCTTTTTTATATTTCAAACTGTTTCTTATGTTGGCTTAGCCCAAAAATACGGCACTTCTGCCGGTATTCGTTTTGGAGACAAACGTTTTGGAGTGAGTGTAAGGCAGCAAATGCTAAAAAGAACCACTGCTGAGTTAATGTTTGAGTTTAGTCCAGACGAAATTCAGGCTACTTTCCTGCCTAAATACCATTTTCCCATTTTAGGAAAAGGATTAAATTTATTTGTAGGTGCAGGAGCACACTTAGGGAGCTTAAAAGATTTTGGGGTTACCTATGGAGTGGATGCTATGGTTGGCTTAGAAATGAAATTGCCAGCTTTACCTATAACAATTTCAGCCGACTTTAAGCCGGGTTATCATTTAAGACATGAGGATTGGTTTGAATTGCCCGGAGCTGTTTCTGTACATTATATCATAAGCAAAGATACCAGAGAGAAAAGGGTGAAAGCTAGAAAGAAAAGAAAGCGTAGAAAGGAAAGACGAGAGCTTAGAGAAGAGAGAAAGGAAAATCGTCAAAATTGGTTTGATGGTATTTTTAAAAAGGAAGGTTCTAATAATAACTAGCTTTAGCAAATCTGAACAGGGGAAGATTAAACAAAAGGAACCATTAGAAGTTTATAGACAATAATTTTCTTTAGCTTTAGTGCAGATAAACCTTCATTATGAATCTTAAAAAAACCTTTATTATTGCAAGCATAGTAATATTATTATTGGTAATAACAATAACAGTTTTTCAACTAAGTTTTTCTGGAGTTATATTAGCATCCTGGTTTTTTGTTTTGCTTTTTGGTATAGCAACTACCCACTTCTTTAGATTCGGAACCCATAAAAGCGATAAAATACCCTCTCATTCTAAAGGAAATCAAAATTACTTTAGGGGATTCAATTTAGTTCTTTTGTTAATTATTGTAGCTGGATTTGTGTTATTAGCTAGAAACTTAGTTATTCATCAAGCCTTTAATATGATCCATGTCTCAGTTATATTATATGGCACAGGTCTGCTAATTGGTAATAATTATAAGGGTTTTGAGTATTAAACTGAGATCGATTATTATTTTAGAATTCAGAGCGCCTATAAATTGTGAGTTAAAACTTCATGCTCCACTTCAGTAATCTCCATCAATCCATTTTCATTAATTTCAGTTAATTTAACCTTCCTTGTTTCATTTACCAAGAT
>JBBSPJ010000254.1:0-6519 GCA_038258905.1 Cytophagales bacterium | reverse complement strand
GGACATAAATACTGGATGCAAATTTACTGCGAGCCAATGTATAATGAAAAAAACGAACTTACAGGCTTCTTCTCTTTGCAAAACGACAATAGTCAGCAAAGAGAATCCGATGAGCATATTGGTAAACTAAATCAACTTCTCAAACTCAGAAATAAAAATTTGGCAGAGGTAAATAATTCTTTGGAAGAGTTTGCTTATGTAGCCTCTCATGATTTGAAGGAGCCTGTAAGAAATGTAAAAGGTATGTTGGAATTGATTAAAAAGAAAGCAGGCGATAAATTAGATGAAAAGACCACAGAATACATGGATGTTGCTTTAAGGTCTAGTGAAAAAATGAATAAACTTATAGACTCTTTATTGCAGTATTCCAGAACAGGTGCGCTTGCAGAGGGTGCAGAAGAAGTTGAGTTGGAAAAAGTTATTGAAGATGTTAAAATTGCTTTAGCTCAGAGTATTAAAGATAATGAAGCAAAAATAGTCTTAAAATCTAAGGTAAAAGCTTTAAAAGTTTACCCAATACTTTTCTCCAGACTACTTCAAAACTTAATTATTAATGCAATTAAGTACCGATCGGAGAAAAATCCGTATATTACAATTACAATTGTAAATAATGAAGAAGAATATAACTTTTCGATCAATGACAATGGAATTGGGATTAAAGAAACGGATTTTCAAAATATTTTCAAGATATTTCGCACTTTAAATGTAAAGGACAATTCCGACAGTAATGGAATTGGTCTTTCGGTCTGTAAAAAAATTGTGGAAACACACTTCGGAGAAATTTATTTAACCAGTGAAATAGGGGTAGGCACCACCTTTCATTTTACCATCAGCAAAAACCTTTAAAGTATGCAAAAGAAAACAATACACATTTTATTAGTAGAGGATAACGAAGGAGATATTTTATTGATTAAAGAAGCTTTTGAAGAGGCTCAGATAATAATTGAAATGTCAGTAGTGACTGACGGGCAAGCTGCATTAGACTTCTTAGGCAAGGAACCACCCTATCAGGATGTGGACACCCCTGATTTGGTATTATTAGATGTGAACTTACCTATCTTAAACGGGCATGAAGTATTGCAGCATGCCAAATCGGATAAGGTGTTAAAGTCTATCCCTATTATTATGCTCACTACTTCTTCTTCACCTAAAGATATTGATAGTGCCTATGCCAACCATGTAAATAGCTATATCACTAAACCTGTTAACGTAAATGATTTTTTAAAAGTGGTATCCGGAATAGAGAAATTTTGGATCAATATTGTAACACTCCCCACAATAAAGTAATCAATAGTCGAATATGAATGCTTTTCCCAAATTACTTAACATTTTAATTATTGAAGATAATAAAGGTGATCAATTATTAGTAAAAGATTACCTTGATGACGAAGTACCGGATTCATTTTATAAAATTGCGGAAACTTTTGAGCAAGCATCAACTTTACTTCAAGATGAAAATGAAGGTTTTAATCTAATTCTATTAGATTTAACATTACCTGATAAAGAGGGAATAGATTTAATAAAAAGTATCCTTTCACTTGGAGAGAATATTCCTATTATTATTTTAACAGGATATGTAGACATTGATTTTTCTATCAAATCACTAGTACTAGGGGTTTCCGATTATTTATTAAAAGACACCTTGACATCCGCCTCTTTATATAAAAGTATTGCTTATACATTTGAGAGGAGGTTAATTGACAAGCAATTAATCGCCTCCAATAAAAGGTATCAGGAGTTATTTCAATTCAATCCTCAGCCCATTTTTATTATTTCTGTTAAGAATTTAAATATTTTAGACGTAAATGAAGCTGCTGTAGTAAAATATGATTGTTCAAGAGAAGAATTTCTGCATTTAAATATGAAGGATATTCAAGATGATTTTAATGAAGAATTAGTAGATTATTTCTTAACAAATAAGAATTTCAGATTAGAAGAAAGTTATCATCATAAGTGTAAAGACAATCAGCTTTCTGTGGTAGATTTGAGAGGTAATCTTATTGATTTTAAAGGAAATAAAGCAATATTATTACTGGCAATAGACATTACTGAGAGATACCAATATATCACTAAAATAGAAAAACAAAATAAGAAATTAAGTGACATCGCCTGGCAACAGTCACATATGGTGAGAGCACCTCTTACACGCCTAATGGGATTAGTAGATTTATTTGAAATGGAACAGAAAATTAAATCAGTAGAACTGCCTGATGAACTCAATTTTCTACTTTCTAATATGCTCTCCTCAGCACATGAAATTGATAAGGTGATTAAAGAAATTGTGAGGAATACTCACGATGAGGGTGAGGAGGAAGAATAGGAAATATTGAACGTATTCTTATCTTTAATTTATCCCTACTTATTCCTCTCTATAGTATATTGCACCAAGTCAGCTAAAGATCTGCGGTACTCCGAATCAGGAAATTCATTTAGTATGCTAATAGCCTCTTGGTGGTAGTTATTCATTACTTCTTCGGCATATGAAATACCATTTTTCTCTGTAACGAATTGAATTACCTCTTTTACGGTAGCATTTTCTTCACTCTTATTTTTAATTAATTTAATAATATGCTTTTTCTCTGATTTATCGGATTGATTAAGCGCATGAATTAAAGGCAAGGTCATCTTCTTTTCCTTAATATCAATTCCTGTAGGTTTTCCTATCTTCTGAGTGCCGTAATCAAATAAATCATCTTTGATCTGAAAAGCCATTCCTACTTTCTCTCCAAATAGCTTCATGCGTTGGCTTAACTCAACATCCTCACTAACTGATCTGCTGCCTACCCCGCAACATGAAGCAATTAAAGAGGCGGTTTTTTGTCTGATTACATCGTAATACACCTCTTCAGTAATGTCCAATTTACGTGCCTTTTCAATTTGTAACAATTCTCCTTCACTCATTTCTCGCACTGCTTCAGAAACTATTTTAAGCAAATCGAAATCACCATGATCAATTGAGAGTAATAAGCCTCTTGAAAGCAAATAATCGCCCACTAAAACGGCTATCTTGTTTTTCCAGAGCGCATTAATAGAGAAAAAACCCCTTCTGTAGTTGGCATCATCTACCACATCATCGTGAACTAAAGTGGCTGTATGGAGTAATTCAATTAGGGCAGCACCTCTATAAGTAGATTCATTAATTTTACCATGTACACCTGCAGAGAGAAAAACAAACATAGGGCGCATCTGTTTTCCTTTACGTTTTACAATGTATCCCATGATTTTATCCAACAGATATACATTACTTTTCATGAATTGCCTGAATTTTGTTTCAAATTCTTGCATTTCATGTGCAATTGGCAATTGTATTTCTTTAATTTTACTCCCCATGTACACGCAATATTACCACCAAATAGATGTTTAAGCAATTCAAAATCTTAAAATGATTTCAAAAAATATAATAATTAACAGTACCTATCATCAAAAGCCTATTATGGCTGATTTAAAATACATTTCAAAAAGTGGAAAGAAACCGTTAATCCTTTTTGTTCACGGTTTTAAAGGATTTAAAGATTGGGGTGTTTTCAATCTAATGGCAGAATCTTTTGCCTCTAAAAATTTTATCTTTCTTAAAATGAATTTCAGCCATAATGGTGTTACCACCAAAAACCCACAAGAACTTACGGACCTGGAGGCCTTTGGAAATAATAACTTCACCAAAGAACTAGCAGATTTAAACGATATGATCGATTTTATTCATAGTGATGACTTCCCTATTGATAAAGAAGAGGTAGATTTAAATGAAATTCACTTAATGGGCCATAGCAGAGGTGGTGGTGCCGTAATTTTAAAAGCAAGAGAAGATAAGCGTATTAAAAAAGTAGTTAGCCTTGCAGCTATTAACGATCTTACAACACGCTACCCGGAATCCGTTTTAGAGCAATGGAGAAATAAAGGCGTTATCTACATAGAAAATACTCGCACAGGTCAACAGATGCCTTTATATTTACAATTATATGAGGATGTAGCCCAAAATGCTGACAGACTTTCAATACCTGATGCTGTGAAAGAAATGAAACAACCGTTGTTAAATTTTCATGGTACGGCAGATGAAACTCTTCCTTTAACAATGGCCTATGACATTAAACAATGGAAACCTGACTCGGAACAGGTAATTTTTGAAGGAGCCAATCATGTATTTGGTGCTACACACCCTTGGGATTCGGATGATTTACCACCACATTTTAAGGAAATAGTGGATAAAAGCTGTGAGTTTTTAAAATTAAATGAGCAAACAAATCTATAACTCCCTAACTATTTGATTTTTAAGTTAAATGTAAAATGAAAAGTAATTACTTCAAATCATATTTCACTACTTGTTGTTTATTGCTTTTCAGTATTTCAACTGTTGCCCAGAATAGCCTCAACCGACAAAAAATAAGGCGATTGGTGTTGGCAGAATCCATAGTATATACCGGATCTATGGTGGGCCTGGGTGTAATTTGGTATGGAAATGAGCCAAGGCAATCTTTTTCCTTCTTCAATGATAATAAACAATGGTTGCAGATGGATAAAGTAGGTCATATCTATACCGCCTACCACCTGAGTCAAACCAATGCTGTATTACTTCAAAATGCAGGTATGTCACAAAAAAAAGCATTACTATGGAGTGGTATCTCAAGCACAGCCATGATGCTTCCTATTGAAATACTTGATGGCTACTCTGCAAATTATGGCTTTTCATGGGGAGATGCATTGGCTAATACCATAGGAGCATTTTTACCTTTCCAGCAACTAATATGGGACGAAAACTATTTTCACCCTAAATACTCCTTCTCCCCTAGTCCTTATGCAAAATTAAGACCTAATATATTAGGATCGAATTTGACTGAGCAATGGCTGAAAGATTATAATGGTCAAACTTATTGGCTCTCTACCAATTTCAATCTATTCAGCCAAGATAATGTATTCCCGGATTGGTTGGCATTTTCAATAGGCTACAGTGGCAGAGAAATGCTATATGGTAGTCCTTCAGATAACCAATTGAATGGTTACAATGCGCAAAGACAGATTTTCCTTAGTCTGGATGTAGATTTTAGCAAATTTTCAACTGAGAAAAAATGGCTTAAACCTATTCTGTACATAGCTAATTTAGTAAAAGTGCCCTTCCCTACTTTGGAATTAAGAGGAAATCGGCTGTATTTCCATCCACTCTATTTTTAGATGCGTATCTTTGCTAAAGCATCTTATTAAAAGAGGCTATTAAATGAAAAATAAATACTAATATAATATATTATGAAAGTTGGAGATCGCGTAAGGCTGATGCATGGCAGAGAAGAAGGGAAAATTACCAGGATGCTAGAAAAGTCGTTGGTAGAAGTAGAGATTGAAGATGGTTTTGCAATCCCGGTACTACAATCGGAGCTGGTTTTGGTTTCAGCCGATGAGAGTACTTCCTTTGATTTGCCGACAGATAAAGTGGGTTCGCAAAAATCGAAAATTGCCCCAAAAGTAGAAAGCTCTCAAAGCTCATTAAAAGGTTACTACGCTGCCATCATTCCATTGAACGACCGATTAAGCAGCATTTATCTACTTAATTTTAGCAATGATGACTTATTGGTTCTGGCCAACGAAATCAATAATAAAAATGAAGAGAGAACCATTCTATCAGAAAAAATATTCAATAATAATTTCGTAAAAATAACGGAGAGAAACCTTGACCATATCAATAGTTGGTTGCCTATTGGAATTACCATTTTAACAGAAACAGCTAAATGGGCTATACCTTCCCGACCGGAAAAAATCATTTTAAATATAAAAGCCAAACATTTTCAAAAGGAAGCTCAGCAGGTGCCTATTATCAATAAAAAAGGCTATTTGATTCCTTTAAACCAATCACAAACTACTACGGTGGCTCCTTTAACAATTGATGCAGAAAAATTAAAAAATAGCTTTTATGAGTCTGCTGAAGAGAGTAAGGAGACGAGTTCCGGAAGCCATTTTTCCGAATCAGAAGTGGATTTACATATAGAGGCCATAGATCCTAACTATGAAAAATTACCCAAAGAAGATATCTTAAGAATTCAACTGGCCTATTTCGAGAAAAAATTAGATCAGGCGATCCTTGCTGGGCTTGATGAAATCATTTTTGTACATGGAGTAGGTAATGGAACTTTAAAAACTAAAATTCATAGACTATTGTCAGAAAGTAAATCTATTAAGTTTTACAAAGATGCACAAAAAGAAAAATTTGGCTACGGAGCCACATTAGTCCAAATAAAACAGTAGTTCATCTTATTTAGATGCAAATTTTTTCCTGAATAATAAAAATTAATCCAAAATTATTATTACATTGGTATAACTATTATCAACTAGATTTAGATTTTTTACGGGCCAAAATTTTAAGACTATGAACTTTAATGAATTTATGGAAAGGTATGCCAATGAAATTGATGGGCAGTTTCAGGAATATGATACCAATAAGTCGGTAATAATTTATCCAATGGGTGGAAACAGGTATCAGGCAGTTTTAGGTACCAAAAAATTAAGTGACATTACCCAGAAACCAAGTATTGAATT
>JBBSPJ010000253.1:0-6532 GCA_038258905.1 Cytophagales bacterium | reverse complement strand
TATTGAAATTATTGAATTGCCAATTAAACTCCGCAAAAATTTCGACTTAAATAAACTAAGGCAGCTAGATAAGGAAGTAGATTTCATCTATATCCCTCCATTTCGGCATAGAGATGTTAGCTTTATAAAAAAACATACGACCAAACCTCTCATTTTTGACCCACTAATATCTAAGTATTTAACGAAAGATGATTACGGTCACTTTTGGAAACTACCCTTTAAGTATTTACTGGATTTAGTTCCTTTTAAAAAGGCTGACATACTATTGACTGACACCAAGCAACATCGTTCTTACTTTATTGAAAAATTTAAGCTACAGGCCGATAAGGTGCACACGCTTTATATTGGAGCTGACACCAGGAAATTTTATAACCAAGAGAAGCCCAAAGAACGGAATACCAAATTCATTGTAGGTTTTTATGGCAGCTTTGTTCCCTTACAAGGAACAGATAAAATAGTTGAGGCCGCATATTATTTAAAAGATCATTCCGATATTCAATTTGAAATTGTAGGGGCTGGCTATACCTTCAAGCAAGCCAAAAAACTGGCAGAAAAATGGCAACTTAAGAATATACATTTCCATGGAAGAGTGAATTATGAGCAATTGAACCCTCTTATTAACTCATTTGATCTGTGCCTAGGTATTTTCGGAGACTCTCAGAAGGCTGATATGGTTATCCCAAATAAAATCTATCATTATGCATCTATTGGAAAATGTGTGTTAACAAAAAACACCAGCGGGGTCAAAGAGCTTTTCACAGAAAATGTAAACATAGCTTTGTGTGATAGCAATCCGCAAGCTATGGCACAAAAAATTATAGCACTGAAGGAAAATCCCGATGAGATAACCGCTCTTAGTTTAGGAGCAGAAAAACTCTTAAAATCAAATTTGAATGAGGTAGAAACAGCCAAGAGTTTTATAGCCATTTTAAAAAATTACCAAGAGAAAAAAACTATTATTGGCTAATCAAAATGCTATTATTGAGTGTTTATAAAAAAAGGGTTCTATAACAAAATATAGAACCCTATTTATAAACTTTTATAAAATTGTAATGCTATTTCCGCACGTTAAATAAATTAATATCTGTAATATTCCGGCTTAAACGGGCCTTCGACGGTTACTCCAATATAATCAGCCTGATCTTTAGAAAGTGTATCTAATTCAACTCCAATTTTAGTTAAGTGTAAAGCAGCTACCTTTT
The DNA here is from genome assembly GCA_038258905.1 of Cytophagales bacterium. GTDB lineage: Bacteria > Bacteroidota > Bacteroidia > Cytophagales > Cyclobacteriaceae > Marivirga. The sequence continues at coordinate 5,330 of JBBSPJ010000253.1, read as the reverse complement.
CATCTAAATGCTTTGGCAAAGTATAAACTGCATTCTCGTATTTATCTGAATATTTCCACAATTCAATTTGTGCTAAAGTTTGGTTAGTAAAAGAATTAGACATAACAAATGAAGGGTGCCCTGTACCACAACCTAGGTTTACGAGCCTACCTTCAGCTAATAAAATAATTTGTTTGCCACCCTTCATGGTAATTAAATCTACTTGTGGTTTAATGTTATCCCACTCAGCATTTTTATGTAACCAATCCACATCAATTTCATTATCAAAATGGCCAATATTACAAACTATGGCTTTATCCTTCATTGATTCAAATAAATCAGAAGTAATAATATCCTTATTACCAGTAGCGGTTACTATAATATCAGCCTCTAGAACTGCCTTTCTCATTGGCTTCACTTCAAAACCATCCATTGCAGCTTGTAAGGCACAAATAGGATCAATTTCAGTAACAATTACTCTTACTCCTGCTCCACGTAAGGAAGCTGCTGAACCTTTACCAACATCACCATATCCACCAACAACAGCTATTTTTCCTGCCATCATCACATCAGTAGCTCTTCTAATGGCATCTACCAAAGACTCTTGACATCCGTATTTGTTGTCAAATTTAGATTTAGTCACAGAATCATTTACATTGATAGCTGGCATAGGCAATGTGCCTTTCTTCATACGCTCGTATAATCTGTGAACACCTGTGGTAGTTTCTTCAGATAAACCTTTGATGCCACCCGCTAACTCTGGATATTTGTCTAAAACCATATTAGTTAAATCTCCACCGTCATCCAAAATCATATTTAATGGTTTTTTGTCATCTCCAAAAAATAAGGTCTGCTCAATACACCAATTAAATTCTTCTTCGGTCATACCTTTCCAAGCATAAACAGGCACACCAGAAGCAGCAATAGCAGCAGCCGCCTGATCTTGCGTAGAAAAAATATTACATGAACTCCAAGTTACCTCAGCACCCAAAGCTGTTAATGTTTCAATTAAAACTGCCGTTTGAATAGTCATGTGTAAACAACCAGCAATTCTAGCTCCTTTTAAAGGTTGTTCTTTACCAAACTCTTCCCTCAAAGCCATTAATCCTGGCATTTCAGCTTCCGCTAAAGTCATTTCTTTTCGACCCCAAGCGGCTAATGATATGTCTTTTACTTTGTAATTTTGCGTATCAATCATCTTTATTATATTTATTTCAAATTAAGAATTTATGGCGTTTATTAAAAGGTTTTAGCCCTCCTCTACAACAATCTTGCTTTAACTATTACCTTTTCCCGAGGAGAAGAAAGCATCTTACCTCAACGGCATAGAGTTAAGAACACAAAATTACTATATTAGTTTTATAATATGAAATTTACAATTAGTTATAATCTTGCCTCAGTAACAAGCTATAAAAATTGCACTTCTTTAAAACGGTATTGCCTTAGTACACCAGCCTCATTTTCAATTTTTAAAACGCCATCAGCATTAGTACCTCTTAAAATCCCGTTGAATTTTCCAGTAGCATCCTCATAATAAGCCACCTGATCCTTTTTGTAAAGCTTTTCTTCATAGAGTTGATGGATCAACCTATAATCGTTACTTCTAAGAATGAGGTAATAATGCTCTAATTTCACCAATAAATGAGAAAGTAATATATTTAACTCAACTTCCGTATCAATAACTTTTTTTAGTGAGGTAGCGGTAGGTAATAGTTGATCAACCTGGTTCACATTTAAGCCGATCCCTATAATAGTTTGATTTAAATTGATTGTACTTAGGTTATTTTCAATTAAGATACCCCCAATTTTTAGCTTGTTCACATAAATATCATTTGGCCATTTTATCCGTATGGTAGATTGAGGCATAATGCTTTTTACTACATCATATATTGCTAAAGAAGAGATTCTGTTTAGTTCAAATTGTTGATTTATCTTTAGAAACTTAGGCTTCAAAAAAACTGAAAAAGTCAGGTTTTTACCTTCCTCACTCAACCAAACATTTCCCCTTTGACCTTTGCCTTTGGTTTGATTTTGTGTAACTACCACGGCCCCATCAAATAGCGTGTTACTTTCTGCCATATCAGCGACTATGTCATTGGTTGAATGACAGCTTGGCAGGGAAATTATTTGTTTCCCTATAAATAAGGTGTTGGCAAAGATTTTATGCAATATAATTTTGTAGATTTACAGCAAAGAAACAAGTAAGTTTTGAAATCGGAAAATTCTGATTAGCTGACACCCTATTTTTTAATCAAAAATACGATAAAATTTCCAATTAAGTACTCAACAAGGAATAAGTGGCTACTTAAATCCCGCTTATAAAAGATAAAATTAACAGTAAATAATGACTTCAGAAGCTTTAAGCCAATTGATTGTGCAGGGTATGCAAGAGAAAAAGGCCAATAATGTTACTATCATGGATCTATCAAATGTTAAAAATGCAGTAGCAGACTTTTTCATTTTATGTTCCGCCAATTCAGACACACAGGTAGACGCTATTTCCGATTCAGTGGAAGATTTTGTATTTAAAAATGCAAAAGAAAACGTTTGGCAAAAAGAAGGGAAGAATAATAAGGAATGGATTTTGCTTGATTTTGTAACCGTAGTAGCGCATATTTTTAAAACAGACAAAAGAGCGCATTATAACCTCGAAAATTTATGGGGAGACGCTAAAATCATAGAAATTGAGAACGCATAAATAATAATAAACATATTGCTTTACCCTATCGTTAGGGATTAAGCTAAATGAAACAGTAATATATAGTAATGGCAGAGATACCTAATAAAGACAAGAAAAAGAAAATCATCCCTAAACCACCACAAAAACCGAATTATCAGATTTGGGTAATTATTGTGTTAATTTCTGTGGTATTTGGAATTTCCCTTTTTAGCGGTGGCAATAATGCCATCAGCATATCGGAAAAAAGGTTTGAAAGAATGTATATGAGTAATGACATCAAAAAAGTGTTATTACTTAAAAATCAGGGGGTAGTTGAAGTATATCTGAAAGAAGAGGCACTCCAAAACAGTAAGTATATTCAAGAGCTTGAAAATCAGGGGAACCCTTGGAATTATGAGAAAGGTCCTCATTACACTTTTGAAATACCTAGTTTAGATATTTTCGATAAAAACTTTACTAATTTAGAGTCACAGGTTCCTGAAGGAGATAGGATTGGCTATGAAGTGGAAGAAAAAACTTCTTGGACAGACATGTTCTTCAACTATGGGTTTTTGATACTCCTTTTGTTTGGTGTGTGGTTCTTAATGAGAAGAATGACTGGGCAAGGTGGCCCAGGTGGTCAAATTTTCAATATAGGAAAATCTAAAGCAGCACTTTTTGATGCAGAAAATAAAGTTAAAATAACTTTTAAAGATGTAGCCGGACTAGATGAAGCTAAAGAAGAAGTAGCGGAAATTGTTGAATTTTTGAAAACTCCTTCAAAATTCACCACTTTAGGAGGTAAAATTCCAAAAGGAGCCTTATTAGTAGGCCCTCCCGGTACAGGTAAAACTTTATTAGCCAAAGCTGTTGCTGGTGAAGCTGGAGTGCCATTTTTCTCACTTTCAGGCTCTGATTTCGTAGAAATGTTTGTGGGTGTAGGTGCTGCAAGGGTAAGAGATTTATTTAAGCAAGCAAAGGAAAAAGCGCCTTGTATTGTATTTATCGATGAGATTGATGCGATCGGTCGTTCCAGAGGTAATGGCAGAATGCCAGGCTCTAATGACGAAAGGGAAAACACATTAAACTCACTATTGGTTGAGATGGATGGATTCTCTACTGATTCCGGAGTGATAATTTTAGCTGCAACCAACAGGCCTGATGTATTAGACTCTGCTTTAATGAGACCAGGTAGATTTGATAGACAAATCAGCATAGATAAGCCGGATATTGTAGGAAGAGAGGCTATCTTTAAAGTTCACTTAACACCTTTGAAAGTAGATGCAGCTTCGGTTGATTCAAGAAAATTAGCGGCACAAACGCCAGGCTTTGCAGGTGCTGAAATTGCCAATGTTTGTAATGAAGCAGCACTTATTGCGGCTCGTAAAAATAAAAAGGCAGTTGAGATGCAGGATTTCCATGATGCCATCGATAGGGTAATTGGAGGTTTAGAGAAGAAAAACAAGTTGATTTCACCGCATGAGAAGAAAATTGTTGCTTATCATGAGGCAGGTCACGCTGTAGCCGGATGGTTTTTAGAGCATGCTGACCCATTGGTAAAAGTGAGTATAGTACCTAGAGGTGTAGCTGCATTGGGTTATGCGCAGTATCTACCTAAGGAACAGTTCCTATATCAAACAGAGCAATTAATGGATGATATGTGTATGGCACTAGGTGGTAGAGCAGCCGAGCAGATTACTTTTGGCAAAATATCTACCGGTGCATTAAGCGATTTAGAGAGAATTACTAAAATGGCTTACAGTATTGTTAGTGTGTACGGTATGAATGAAAAACTAGGTAATGTTTCTTATTACGACTCCAAGGATAGCGATGGTTACAAATTTACCAAGCCTTATTCTGAAAATACCGCTCAAACAATAGATGAAGAAGTTAGACTTTTGATTGATACAGTTTATGAGAGAACATTAAAACTCTTAACTGACAAGAAAAAGGAATTAGGTATTTTAGCTGAGCAATTATTAGAGAAGGAGATTCTTTTCCAATCTGATTTAGAAAGGTTAATAGGTAAACGTCCTTTTGCTGAAGAAACTACATATGAAGCTTTTACAAATAAAAAAGCATCAGTAGCAGATTCTGACACTAAATCTTCGGAGGAAAGTAAATCAGAAAACGGTAAAGAAGATGAAGAAGCATTAGCAGAAGAAAATACTTCTAATAAGGCCGATGATAAAAACGAATAGAAAGCAATTCAATTCATAAAATTAAAATAGCCATCAGGAATTCCTGATGGCTATTTTTTTGACTTAACTTTTAAAGAATTTTTTATAAATAGGTTTTCTATAAGCAAATTGTAACCACAAGACGGGATATAGTAGAAAATCCATTAAAATAAATGGGGATTTGAAATTGATATCGTCAATAATAACAGACTCGTTGGAACTGAAATTTTCAACAATGTGGTGATGCTTCCAGCTACTTAAAAAAAATGGTAATTTCGTACCTTCATCAATAAATTCGAATACCTTCTCGTCTGTATTGTCAAACGTAATGTCACTTATCCAATCTTGTTTAAAGAAAATAAAATTTAGGTGGAGGTGCACCTTATCCCCTTTTTCACAGCCTCCAAATTCTCTCAATTCAACAGGCGGAAAGGGGGGATTGAGCTTCATAAATAGTTTTTCATTAAACCGTTCCTTTACGCTCAAGTAATCTGCCTTAACTATAGTCTTTA
>JBBSPJ010000252.1:0-6563 GCA_038258905.1 Cytophagales bacterium | reverse complement strand
ATTGATTATATCCAAAAGACTATTTCTGAACACTTTGCAGTTAAAATGGACGATTTAAAAGCAAAAACCCGTAAAAAGGAAATTGTTATTGCCAGGCAAGTAGCTATGTTTTTCTGTAAAGAACATACTAATCATTCTTTAAAATCTATAGGATATCATTTTGGAGGCAGAGATCACTCTACTGTAATTCACGCTGTGCAATCAGTAAATGATATGATGCACGTGGATAAAAAATTCAAAGAGCAAATAGAAGAACTGAAGAAGAAGTTTAAAATGAAAAAGATTTAAAGTCTTCTTTGTTAAGTGCACGCCAAATTTTAGTTTGTATGTACACTGTGTATCTTAAAACTTCTTGAAATTCCAGTTTATTAATATTAACTGCTTTCTAGACTTTATGATTATTTTTGTTTTCCTTGCTTCGCCGGGACAAAAATACCGCCAAAATTATTTAATATCATATTTTTTGTCCCAGGGTTGAAACCCTGGGCTACCAAAATGTCGCCTTCAGCGGAGTCCTATGGACCACAATGGGGCTTTAATATTGGCAAAAATATAGTTAAATCATTATAAACATCTATTCTAGCGCGCTTCTCTGAACTTCAGTCAATATTTCCAACGTAACCTTCTCCAAAGATAGATTTTGCAATACTGAATAAATGTCATCTTCTTGCTCAATATTTTTGGGTAGCCAAATATGCGCTATGGCTTTTATATATGCTATGCTAATTTCAGGCCATGCCTCATCTGGAAAGGCTTCTTTTAATACCTTCACTTTATTAGCAAGCGCTAAAAATTCTGGTAATTGTACTAAAATATCTTCACCATAATCTCTGATAGCTTGAATTATAGCTTTTCTTTTTTCAATGTCTGTTGGTTCTCTATCAATGGGGTCTTTTTTTAAAACGATTTTACCAATTCTTAAATCGTTAGATACCTCAAATAGATCATCTTCAAAATCCCATGTTACGGATTCCACATTTTTAACTAAAGGAGCTAAATCTTTGGGGTTTAAAGGAGCCGCCAGGAAAATTTTACCTAGACCTGCTCTAGCATCTATAGCAGCCACTGTAAGCCACGATTCATTGGCTAGTTCATCCTTATGACCTATCGCGGCAATAGCACCATTGGCTAATTGAAATTGCGCGTTGTTTCCTCTTTTGGAGGAAGCAATTCTATCAGGGTAGGCTAAAGCTAAAATGAAACCAATGGCATATGCATCTGAAGGAGTATTTTCTTCTGATATTTCAAAAAGTTTACGGTAAGATGCGGCAATTTTTTCTATCTGCTTGAAAGGCTTAGTTAGTCGTTGCTCCTTTCTAAACAGCCTGAGTCGATCTATTCTTTCGCTAATGTCTGCACCTGCTTGCTTGTATAATGGATCTCTTTCTTCCAGAAGTGCAGCCAAATCGGTCGCTAAGGCTAAGTTGTTGGATTTTTTAGCCTGCAAAAGCATATGCGCTAATCTTGGGTGACAAGGCAATTGATGCATTTTTCTACCCGTTTCAGTAATTCCTTTTTCGTTTATCGCTTCTAAATCTGTTAAAAGATCAGTTGCCTTAATCATTTTGTCCAAAGGGGGCGGAGTTAGCCAAAACAGCTCACGGCTATTGCGAATATTTCTTGCTGCCAGATCAAGCGCTAAAGAGCTTAAATCTTCATTCAATATTTCAGGAATTCTATGTTTGTTTCTGTATAAATGCTCTGATTCCGACCACATTCTATAACAGGTTCCCGGAGAAACTCTACCAGCCCTTCCTGCTCGTTGGTCTGCTTCATCTATAGATATATTTCTGGTGACTAAACGAGATAAACCTGTAGTAGCATCAAATTCTGATCCTCTCCCAAAGCCTGTATCTATAACCACTTTTACGGCTTCAATGGTTAGACTGGTTTCAGCTATGGAGGTTGCTAATACTATTTTTCTTTTACCGTAAGGGTGGGGCTGAATTGCGGCCCATTGTTTAGGCCATGGTAATTGTCCGTATAAAGGAAAAATGCCAATTGATCTGGATACCGTCCTTAGTTCTTGCATGACTGCATTAATTTCTCCTTGTCCGGGCAGAAAAACCAAGATATCTCCTTCATGTTCCTTTATCGACTTTTTCACTAAATTAGCAGTCATTTCTGCTAATGAATGATAGTCCGTTTCTCCTACATAATTTATATCTACCGGAAACTGCCTTCCTTTACTTACTACCGCTTCGGCTTTCAATGCTTCAGAAAGCATTTTCTGGTTTAACGTAGCAGACATGATTAATATTTTCAGATCTGATCTTATGGAAGCTTGAGTAAATCGGGCTAGAGCCAAAGCCACATCGGCATAAATACTGCGCTCGTGGAATTCATCAAAAATGAGAATAGCCACATCTTTAAGTTGAGGATCAGAATCAAGCATTCTGCTTAAAATACCTTCCGTAACTACTTCAATAAGGGTATTTTCACTTATAACTGTTTCAAATCTAATTCTATAGCCAACAGTTTGCCCTAATGGTTCCTGCAGTAATTCAGACATTCTTTTGGCTATTGATTTAGCAGCCAAACGCCTGGGCTCCAGCATAATGATTTTTTTGCCGGTATTTTTGATGTCCTCCAGTAATGCCAAAGGAATAATAGTGCTTTTTCCAGCACCAGCTTCCGCATTAATGATGAGGGTATTACTTTGGTTTAATTTAGATTGTATTTCAGGAATAATCTCCACCACAGGGAGATCAATTTGATTAATTTCAAAAGGCATAAAGCAAAATTAAAAAATCTAAATTAATTTAGAGGAGTAGCTATGTAAAAGTTGATAATTTTTTAAGGATCAAATTTAAATTTTGTAGTCAATAAGATGATCATCGTTTGAGTTTAAAGAGAGCTACTGATTTTGGAATCAGTCTTTATTGCACTTGACCGAAGGAATTAAAAAAACTAAAAATTATAGATACACATGACACTTCCAGCTAAAACAATATTGTCAGTTTACTATCAAGTTTACAGTTATCACAAATATTAACAAAATTCCAAGTCCAAAAATCTTGGCTTTTGTCTTTTTTGACTTTAATACTGTCATGTAAATTGTCGATGTGATCCCGCTCACAAGTCCAATCATTAATAAATAGCCAATATCTAAATCGTCTTCCATTAAGTAATTCTCCAAGGCAATTCTTAGTCCATAGAAAGGAATAAAAAAGTAGGTCGCAAATAATACAATGTCTATTGTGTCTGATTTCTGCGTTTTCATTTCAGTCATTTTATCTATTACTTAATAGTCATAATGTTTTGTACATAACAAACATAAAATAGCAATAATATGCATTTGAAATAATAAAAAAAATAGCCGAACATAAGTCCGGCTATTATAAGGGGAATGATTAAAAGTTATCAAAATCAGGTTCTTCACCTTCATCTATATCTTCTTCATCAAAATCATCAATATCTTCGAATTTAATGTCGTCAACGTCATCGTCTTCATCATCAAAATCATCGAAATCGTCATCTTCGATATCATCGTCAATGTCATCTATGGAATCAGCATCATCCCAATCATCGTCCTCTTCATCATATTCGCTAAATGTGTCGAAATTTGATGCATTTCTAAGAGCCATTCTTTTTAATTTTTTTTCATTGTCAATTACGACATAAATTTAATTGTGTTTTTGAAAAAACAATTATTTTTTAATGATATTTTTATTTTTATTCGATTAACCTGAAAAAATTAAATTAATTTTTTCATCCTAAGGACAGACGATTTATAAAAAACTAGAAATCAATAATTTATAAATGAAAAAAACGGATTTGAATCCAGTTATAAACTGCATTTTTCTATTGATATTTTTATAAATGTCTGGATTGAATCTTATGATTAGGGCCTGCTTAAAAAGTCTCAGGTACCTCAAATACTACCGGGCAAAGTGAAGATGTATGCTTATACTTCGAACTTAAGCCTGGGAAGTAGTTGGGGTGCTTGAGGCTAGGTCACTAAAAAATCAATATTTGATTTTTTAGTGCAAGGAATATGAAGTATTATGCTGAAATAGCTTGCAACTGCTGAAAAACTCCTAAGCAATAATCACTGTTAAAAGATAAATTAAGCATATTTTATTAATTCACCAGTTTTTAAGCAATCCCTAATTAACATTATCATTTTTATGTAAACCTAAGTGTAATACAAAATTATTATACTTGTTTGGAGGTTCAATATTCAGGATACCAATTTCTAAGCCTTACTTCCACATTATCAGTGCTTTGCTCCACTAATTTTTTGAAGGAATTTACATCTGCTAATCCTCCTTGTCCTCTAAAATGAAATGGATAAACAATAGCTGGTTGAAATGCTATAACAGATTCAGCAGCCTGACTGATGGTCATAGTATAAGGCTCATTCATACAAACAAATGCTATATCAATATTTTTAAGGCTTCTCATCTCCTCAATATCTTCTGTGTCTCCGGAAATATAGACTCTAGAATCTCCAATAGTTAACACATAGCCATTTCCTCTACCTTTTGGATGTCTGGAATCATCAGTTTCAGGCAGATTATACATGGGTATTGCCTCAATTTTAATGTTATTAACTGTTTTCTCTTCAGCATTTCCAATTATCACCTTTTCTTTTGATTTAATCTCCTGCATTTTATCTGCTACAGCTTGAGGCACAATAAACGTTGTGTTGTTTGTGTTTAAACCTGATAAAGTCTCTACATTCAAATGGTCACCATGGATATCAGTAATAAAGATTAAATCAGCATCCGGAAAAGCTTTAAATTTTTCTGCACCACCATAAGGATCAATATAAATGGTCAATTCATTTAATTGCAAAGCAAGGCTTCCATGTAACACAGGCGTTATTTTTAAATCGCCAGCCGTAGTCTTAATAACATCTTGCGCATTTACTTGCTGGCTCAAGATCATTAAAAATAGTATTAGTATCTTCTTCATAATTTTTTATTTGATAACCACATGCCGCGTTGAAAGTTTACCAGCTATTTGAAATTGAAAAAGATATAGACCCGGATTTAAATGATTTAAATCTATCTCTTCTATATTTCCTTTGTATTGATTGATTAGCTGCCCCTGTGAATTGACTATAATAATCTTTTCAATTATTAAATTTTTATTGTGTCTCAAATATATCTTTTTCTCCGCGGGGTTAGGGTATAATGTTAATTCATTGATTTCTGCTTCATCGCTATTTAAGATTTCTATAGAAGCTTCAATTATCGGGCTTCCTGCTGATCTTCCTGTCTGATTTTGGGCATAAACCTTATATCTATAGAAATCACTATAAGTTGGAAGTTTATCTGTAAAAACATTCACTGAAGAATCTACTATACCAAGTTGATCAAAATTTCTACTATTTCTGAAAGCACGCTCTATACCAAATTCTAATGTGTTTTCACTTCCTTTTTCCCAGGTAAGTTCAATGTTACCATCTGAAATATAACTGACTTCCAAGTTAGCCGGAGGCTCAGGAGGGAAACTGAAAATGGAACTGCAAATTTCTAATCCCCAATTTTCTAATTGTCCGCCATCTGCACTTTGGGTGTCTTGAATATACAAACGCCAGGTACCTCTTATATCTTCGCCTATGAATTGACTTAAAGGTTCTGCAGGTCTATAATTTAATCCATCTACCGGAGGACAAGGGATGATATCAGATGAAGCAAAATCATTAAAGGAAATATTGAAATCATCCTCAGACCCACAAATTCTACTGAGTAAGGTCACTTTAGTGCCGCTCGGACTTTCAAGTATAAAAATTAAGTCTTTAATATAAGTATGAGTACCTCGAATATTTTTAACTTTTACACTTTCTATGTTACCAGAATTATTAATTACTATAGATGAACTTATAGTTCCTGGATTTGTAGGGATTGTAATTGGTACGTTAGTGTTAATATATTCCTGACAAGAATTAATTGTAGTGGTAAAATTTGTGACAACATAAGCACTCTCTCCACAATTATTTTTAGCTTTTATTCGGACAAAATATTCAGTATTCTGATTTAGCTCTAAATTAGTTCTGAACTGAGCGGCATCTAAATTCAATGCAGAATCAACTATAAATTGAAATTCAGGATCACTGGCAATTTGAATATCATATAAGGGTTGTAAATTAACGGTATCTGTCCATTGAAAAAGCGGCTGAGTGTTCACATAATTTGTATCAGGTGTAGGAATTAAATTAACCACCGGAACAGGCTCATTTAAAATTAAAAACTCGTAATCCTGATTGAATTGAACATCTTGGGAACTGCTTAAAATACGGAAAGATATCTCTCCATTAATATTTTGATCATTAGATAATGTAAGAGTAAGCGATTCACCCGGAAGCACGCTTTGTTTGTTAAATGTGCTAGAAAGACCAGCAGGTAAATTAGTAATATCAAAGCTAATAGGTTCGTTATAGCCACCAATACTTGCCGTTTCAACTAAAATATTGATAGTTTCATCCGGACAGTAGACTTCATTATCAAAAGTAATATTATAATCATATGGATATATAAATTCTTCGATGCTAAAAGAGGTGTTGGTAACATTGAAGAAGATATTATCTGCTGCAGCCACTTTTATTCTAGCAT
>JBBSPJ010000251.1:0-6576 GCA_038258905.1 Cytophagales bacterium | reverse complement strand
TCTGACTCCGACATCTTAGCTATCTTGGATATTTTGTATCCATTCTCCTTTAATGTTGAGATATTGAGTATTAACTTAAGATCACCATCGCTGTAATAGCGAATATTGGTATCTGTTCTTTTGGGCTCGATAAAATTATATCTTTGTTCCCATATTCTCAAGGTATGTGCTTTTATACCTGATAAATGTTCTAAATCTTTTATTGAATAATTGCTCACTGTCTTCCTTCTCCTTTCTACTTATCGTATAAACTAAACAAACATTTATTGGAAATATTTTATCAAATAACCAAAGTAGGTTACAAATGTTTTTTTCTTCTTATTTAATATATCAATTTTGTGGAAAAATAAAGAAAAATAATGATAATTTATAATGTAACTGTAAATGTAGAAAAAGAAATTGAGCAGGAATGGATCACTTGGATGAAAGAAACCCATATTCCTAACATCTTAGCCACTGGTTATTTTCATAGTCATAAAATACTAAGGTTACTCAATGAAACGGAGGGAGAAGGTGCCACTTATGCCGTTCAATATCAATCGGACAATCTGGACAATCTGGAAAAATACATGACGGCTGAAGCTCCAAGGCTCAAAAAAGAGCACTTCTCAAAATTTCAAAACAGGTGTGTTTCCTTTAGGACATTCCTCGAAACTGTAGATTAATTGCTTAAATGCTCACCTGAATGATTGGATTTTCAGGTGAGCATATAAATATCTTATTGATAAATCCCTTTATACTGTGCCTCTTTTACCGTGCAATTAATCCAGCCTTCATCAAGGTCAGCGCCAATGCTTTTGTAGAAATCGATAGATGGCTCGTTCCAGTCCAACACTTGCCATGTACACAATCTGCAGTTTTGCTCATCGGCTTCTTTTAGAATAGCATTCAACAATTTTCTACCGTAACCTTTGCCTCTTTCAGATTCAGTTACAATTAAGTCTTCCAAATACAGAACTTTCCCATTCCAAGTAGAGTATCTAAAATAATATAAAGCAATGCCCACTATGCCATTTTCATTCTCTCCAACAAATAATCCATAAGCAGGATTATCACCAAATCCGTCTTTTACAAGCTCCTTCGCATCAATTACCACCGCATCCGGTTCGCGCTCATAGACTGCCAGCTCTTTTATTAGCTCTAATGTTCTTGGAATATCTTTTTCTGTTGCTTTTCTTATTGTTATGCTCATAGAATTAAAATTAATATAAAATTGATTGGAATTAAATTAAAAATGTAATAAATGCGCACCAAATTTAAATCAATTGTGTTTTTAATAAAAACTTAGTATTTTTATTAAACAGAACTCAAATTCTTTAACGGACGTTTAAAATCATAAAAAAATTCTATGAGCACACACGAGGAATTTCAAAAAAAAATTAATAAAAGCCTTAATCACATGGAAGCTAAAATTTCCTATTTACATGAAGGAGTGAAAGGCTTAGGTGAGGCTTTTAAAGATTTTGAATCCGATATTACTGAATTCATGGCATTCTCAGAAGAAAATTATTCTGACCATGAAGAAAGAATTAAAGCACTAGAAAAAAAGAAAGATTAAAAATCAGAAACGATTATTAAAAGTAGATAAAATCAACTCTTTTAAACTAAAACTATTATTAAAATATTGTTAAAATCAATCAGCACTGAGAAATCCTCAGTGCTGATTTCTTCCTAATTGATTTCTTCAATAATGACAATAAGCCTATTAGCCATTTATTCAATTGTTTATTGCCCTTTGTCTTATGCTGTTTTCAACTACATTTCCTCATCAAAAGGAGTCACCCCCATATTGTACCAGGCGAAAGCATATTTATCAGCTATTTCATCAATAATTTTATCTGTAGGCTTACCTGCACCATGTCCTGCATTGGTTTCAATTCGGATTAATACCGGACTTTCACCTGCATGCTTAGCCTGCAACTCAGCTGCAAATTTGAAAGAATGTGCCGGCACTACTCTATCGTCATGGTCTGCAGTGGTCACCATTGTTGCAGGGTACTTCACTCCTTCTTTCACATTGTGCACAGGAGAATAACCATATAAGTAATCGAACATTTCTTTGCTGTCCTCAGAAGTACCATAATCATAAGCCCATCCGGCTCCCGCTGTAAAGGTGTGGTAACGCAACATATCCATTACCCCTACAGCAGGGAAGGCTACTTTTACTAAGTCAGGACGTTGAGTCATAGTAGCACCTACTAAAAGGCCACCGTTAGAACCACCTGAAATAGCCAAATGCTCCGAACTGGTATAACCTTCCTTTACTAAATATTCTGCAGCTGCAATAAAATCATCAAACACATTTTGCTTTTGCATTTTAGTACCCGCGTTATGCCAGGCTTCACCATATTCTCCTCCACCACGTAAGTTAGGTTGGGCAAAAATACCTCCTTCTTCCAGCCATACTAAACGTGCAATACTAAAGCTGGGTCTTAAGCTCACATTAAATCCGCCATAAGCATAGAGTTCTGTTGGGTTTTTACCATTTTTCTCTACACCTTTTTTATGAGTAATAAACATAGGTATTTTAGTGCCATCCTTGCTTTCGTAAAATACCTGCTCTGTTACGAAGTCTTCAGGATTGAAATCAATCGCAGGCTTCCAATATAACTCAGAGCTACCATTTTCAATATTGTATTGAAAAATAGCGGAAGGATAAGTGAAGGAGGTAAATGAATAATAGAGAGTGGTATCTTCCTTTTCAGCGCCAAAGCCACCTGCAGTTCCTATTCCCGGTAATTCTACCTGACGAATTTTAGTTCCTTCATAATCGAATTGATGAATTTCTGTTTTCACATCTACCATGTAATTAGCAAAAATATACCCACCGGCAGTACTTACATTTAATACATTTTCCGATTCAGGAATTAAGTCTTTATAATTATCTGTCGAAGGACTTTTGGCATCAACTTCTACCAGTCTTTGGTTGGGTGCCTTTAAATTTGTGGCAATTAATAATCTATCCCCTTCATTATCTAATACTGAATGCTCACTTTCAAAACCCTTGGCAATCGGCACTATTGGGTTATTCCATTCAGACAAATCTTTCAAATACAACTCATTTCCACTGGTACTAACAGAGGCAGAAATAAACAGAAATTTCTGATCATCACTCACATATCCACCTATATATCGTCTTGGGGTTTCGCTACCACCAAAAATCAATTCATCTTCCGATTGTTGAGTCCCTAATTTATGGTAAAACAGTTTATGCTCCTGTGTTTTGGCAGAAAGCTCGCTTCCTTTCGGTTTATCGTAACTACTGTAAAAAAAACCTTCATTTCCTTTCCAGGAGATGCCACTAAACTTCACATTTTGGATGGTGTCCTCAATTATAGATTTATCCTCTGTATTCATTATAATGACTTTTCTCCAGTCGGAGCCGCCTTCAGAAATAGAATAAGCTAAAAGGCTACCATCTTTGGTAAAGGAAGTTCCTGCCAAGGAGGTAGTGGCATCCTCTGAAAAGGTATTAGGATCAAGAAATAACTCTTCTTCTCCATCCATTCCTTTTTTCCTATAAATGATCCACTGATTCTGCAGACCATCATTTTTATAAGTATAATAGTACTCCCCATGTTTACGTGGCGCACCTTCCTTTTCGTAATTCCAAAGCTTGGTAAGTCTCTCCTCAATTTTGTTTCTGAAAGGAATATTATTCAAATAGCCAAAGGTGACTTCATTTTGCGCCTTCACCCAATCCGCTGTTTCGTTAGATCGATCATCTTCTAACCAACGGTATGGATCCGGCACATTAGTACTAAAATAGGTGTCTACCGAATCAACTTTTGCCGTTTCAGGATATTCATTAATTGTCATTTTTGAATTATTTTCTTCGGTGGTGCATGCAAAAAATAACATGCCCAACGGGAATAACCATATTTTCTTCATCTTAATTTATTTTGATTGCACCCTAAATTAAGTGCTTTTATTGAGAAAATTATAGGATTTATAAAGGCGGTGGATGTTGAGGATGGAGGGTGAGCTTTGTTCAATGTTAGCAAGATCATCAAAGAAATAATTGCTGAACAACATTTAATACCTGTTTTTAGCAGTATCTACAAACCAAAACGGAGCAAAATTTAAGGCAGTGCCTAAAAAAATAAAGGTTCAAGATTTAAACTCTTGAACCCTTTTTATAAATAAAATCTATAGGTCTAAAATTTTACAACAAAGAAATAGATGTTTAGTGCAATCGATAAGATGATAGGATAAATCAATAAATACTTTACGAATTTATTGATTGATTCGCTTTTCAAGTTACTATTTGAAACTAAAACAATTGACGAAAATGAATAGATTCCAAGGTCAGTAATTCCAAACATAATCACATACTCTACAGGACCATTATTTATTATTCCCGTAAGTAACGGTAATAATAAAATACCATTGAACAAGATGAAAATAAACATATTTCTATTCATACTATTTATTACAACGCTACTCAACACATGTCGCTAAGGTAAAAGCATAAGACCACAGCGAACTAACTGTAGTACTAACTACTGCAATCAGAACAGCAGTTGCAACTGTGCCTGCAGCAGCGGCACCTATACCTATCATTCCTTGCCCCAAAGTCTCAACAGCATTTTCAGTAACCTCCTGTTCGCATTCTGTACTTATTCTCGAAGATTTGACAATAAAAACTTCTCGATATTCTTGAACACTTCTAATATTAATTTCTTCTATTTTTTTAATATCAATTTCATTTAGATCAAGATTAAAAAATAAAATTATAAAGATATGATTATATTCTACTATATTATTAAACTGTTATTCAGAAATATAATCAATGTAGTAAAGTATTCATTTACTGTCATTTAAAAATTGTATTCTTCTGTGGCGCATGCAAAAAGCAACAGAACCCTTGGACATAACCATATTTTTTTCATTTCGATGCATTTTGATTGAACTCTAAATTACGGCCTTTCATGGAGAATGAATGATATTTATAAAAGGGGAGTTTAGTAAGCATGGTGGCCATAATATGTGGATTTGCTACATCTGCACTTCCGTTATAATAATAACAAATCACTTATGAGAACATTACAAGCCAGCAGTCGCTGAACAGAAGTGAGAGAAACAGTCAACAAAATATAAGCGTTCATTTACTCGAGGGAAATCAAACCTAACTCAAATGCCGGTTCTGCTGGTATTTCACCTGGAAATTTTATTGCTCCCCAGTTTAGTGAATGATTTTTATTTCGAATAAAACCCAAGTTGTGATTTTTACGCATTTTAATGGCAAGGGCATCTTTAAAATTTCTATACTCGTTAAAAGACAAATTATTTTCCACCTCATAGCCAATTAATTCTACGCTTATTGCAATTGATGTTCCAGATGCTAAAGCTATGTTCCAATTAGTAACATCTATTTCGATATCTTGCTTCGATTTTGACCTTAAACTTTTTACAACGTGCGATGCTAATTGTTCAAGAGGCTTATCTTCATTAGAAACGTCGAAAATATTTATTTTGAGTATTGGAAAGTCCTTACCTAATTTAATTGGTAAATGAAGGTTCTTAAGTTGGTAATCAACTAGTTCTTGATTTTTAAAGACCATGGACATTTCTAAGGATGAAATGTTAAGATAATTATAGTAAGTATTAAATTTACTGGTAGGCTTTTTTATTAACTCGAATTGGATTTCCTGATTAAATACTATATTAATTTCATCTAACAATATATCTACTGGTTTTAAATATAATACGTTTCCTTCAAATTGATTTAGGTTAATTAAAGTATTACCGTAATTAATATGGCTAATTGTAATAAAATTTCCATCAATGCTAAATTTTCCTATTCCATCAGAATACGTTCCAATATTTTTATCATTGAAAACATGAGCATAACTAATTGCAGAACTATCTTGGCTACTAAGAAGCTGGTATTCTTGACCCAACAACAGATTACTGAAGAATATTAAAGAAATATTGAGAATTATTTTCATAAAAAATGATTAAAGGAGAAGCACAACTTCTCCTATAAATTTAACAAGCGCTTGTAGTTTGGCCGTTAGGTATCTTAATCCAAAATACATAAACGTAATTGGTTTCTGTTTGATAACCTAAGGTTTCACATGTAGAATCATTTACCGTTTGAGTTTTACCAAACATTGGATTTGCCGAAGCAGAACTAAACGATCCAATTACAAATAAGGTGGTAAAAGAAAAAAGAATCGCACTTTTTTTCAATGCTGTTAATTTAGAATAACTTTTAATTTGATTTTAAAGATTTAGATAATTATTTATTTAATACCAACTCAAAACTTAAATAAAAAGAAAATGAAGTACTATTAGTTATCCGGGGCGCCTTAAGGATAAGGAGGATAGTTAATCACTTTAAAAGGTTTTGGTCCAACAAATTGGGGAAAAACCTAACTTTTTACATTAGTTTTTAATTGATAACGAAAAGTAAAAAAAAAAAACGATCTACCCAAATTTATTACACTATATTTTATTTGTAGTAAATATGCTTTTCCTATAAATATACTTTAAAGTAATAATAAATAATGTTTTCATCTAAAAAAATTCTTAAAAAATAATATTACATGTTTAAACTTACATCTTAAATTT
>JBBSPJ010000250.1:0-6580 GCA_038258905.1 Cytophagales bacterium | reverse complement strand
TGGCGGGTTTTTTGTTGCGTCCCAATAATTTGTATGCGCAACAAAAAGTACAATATACACAATACATGTACGATGCTTCGGTGATCAATCCGGCTTATGTAGGAGCGGATGAGGCTTTAAGCTTAACTTTTATCAATAGAAATCAATGGACAGGCATTAATGGTGCTCCGACTACACAAACACTTTCCGCACATACCTTATTCCGTGAGAAAAAATTGGGAGCAGGAATTGTGGTGCATCGTGAAAAAATTGGAGTGCATAGCAACTTTAATATTGCTACAAATTATGCATATCATCTTCCTGTAGGCAAAAATAAAACATTATCTTTTGGCTTACAGGCGGGTATTCATACCAGAAATTCTGATTATGGCTCACTCACTACCGGTGCTACAGATCCGGGGCTTAGAAATATACCCGTCTCGGAAACTTACCTGGATCTGGGTTTTGGTTTCTATTATAGATCACCTAAATTACATATTGGATATTCTATACCAGAAATTATACCTAATCAGGTATCCATAGATGAAAATTATGCCTCAGGATTTCAAGAGATCAATCATTTTCTTTTTATGCAATATAATTTAACTCTAAGCCCAATTATTGACCTACAGCCCGGGTTTTTGATTAAATATATCAATGGTTTACCCTTATCATACGATTTAAATTTGATAGCCACCTTTAAAGAGGTAGTTTCTGTTGGCGCATCATACCGAAAACAAGAATCAATTGATTTTTTACTGCGATTGCAGGTAACCCCACAGCTACAATTTGGCTATGCTTATGATTATGCCATTGGTAATTTATCAGGTATTTCAAATGGCTCTCACGAATTAATGGCGCGCTATATTTTCAAATTCAAGCATTCCAATATTGATTCTCCAAGATGAGTAATGCTTTCAAAACTATAGCGCCACGTAAATATTTATTAATGCTGATTTTGGGCATGATTATATCTATCAACATCTCTGCCCAGGATTCAATGACAGATTTGTTTAAAAATGATTTAAAAACAGCAGATTTAGAATTTACTAATGAGAATTACCAATTAGCCTTAAGTGCTTACTTGCGTGTGGCTGATAGAAAAGATGTACCGCCTTCTTTACCGCTGAAGATTGCTAAATGCTATTATTTTACTAAAAAGTACGATAAAGCAGTAAAAACATATCACCAATATGTTAACTCCGGTAAGGAATTACCTGCCACTGATTTATACTATTTTGCTGAAGCTTTGTCTATTGTAGGCAATTACGAGGAATCTATAGTGTATTATGAAAAATGTTTAGCGCAAGATCCTGAAAATGAGCTTCTTATTAAGAAAATATGGAGATTGAGTAATAGGAGTTATCTTTTCGAGGATTCTGTTTTTTATACAGTGAGAGAGATACCCATTAATACTACCCAGGGTGAGCTGTTAGCAGTTCCTTACAAAAATGGAATAGTTTTTACATCCAATAGAGAAGAAGTTAAACTAATAAAAAAAATTGACGCATCCACTAATTCAGCTTTTTACAAATTGTATTTTGCGCCAGTCTATAAAGAGCCTTCAGGCATTGGACTTACAGAATATGGGCCTGCGACCCTTTTCAATGAGGTTTTTCAATCCGATTATCATACAGGACCTATATGTTTTTATGAGGGATCCAACAAAATGATTTTGGCAAAATCCAACGATAAAAAATCAGCAGATAAAGGACGCACTTTACAATTATATTTTGCAGAATTCAAACAAGGGACATGGAAAACTACCCAACCTTTTCCATTTAACAGTCCAGACTATAGTAATACAGATCCATCAATTAATGAGGAGGGTAATATTTTATATTTTGCTTCTAATATGCCTGGAGGAATGGGAGGAATGGATCTTTATGTTTCAATGCTTTCCGATTCGGGGTGGACCATCCCTAAAAATTTAGGTTCTGAAGTAAATACCGTTAAAAATGAAGTTTTCCCTCATTTACAGCAAGATGGTACACTTTATTTTTCTTCCAACGGTCATGCCGGCCTGGGAGGATTAGATATTTTCAAGATTGAAATACAAAATGGAAACTTTAAAGAATTGGAAAATGTTGGATACCCATTAAATTCGGGATATGACGATTTTGGAATTTACACCGACACATTAAGTAACTCTGGGTATCTATCATCTAATCGAAAAAACGGTGGGTATGATGATGATATTTATGAGTTTGAAATGGATTTACAGCCTTATCCTATGACTGTTACAGGAGTTCTAAAGTTTATTGAACATAATTGGATGGATTCCTCGGAATTAAGACCCTTACCTGATGTGACATTATCTTTAATTGATGATGTGAAGGATTTGGTTGTGGCAGAAACAGTATCGGATAGTGAAGGGAATTTCAAAATGATTGTTCCTTATTATAGTAAGTACAAAGTACGTGTGGTAGGGAAAAATATTGAAGGTATAGTAAGTTTTGAAGTGCCTAAACATAGAAAAATAAACGATAAATACGATATTGTTGTCGTCAACGATGATTTTAAAACGGTTTCTAATTAAGGGAAGGAAATGATAACAGGATGCTTTGGAGCCCAAATACTACTTTTTAACTTTTTTAAAACGTTAAGAGTTCTTCTGTTAACAATTATCATAGTATCTTTATGTTTACCCTCCTACAGTCAGGATAAACAAAAAATTCAAATCAAAGCATTTAATAATGATCTAAGTCCATACGGAAATATCAGAGTTTCTATTAATGGGGATGATTTTATCTCCCTGAATGAAAAAGGGACCGCTTTTATTGAATTAGGGCCTTCTGATTTACCTGTCAAATCTATAGATCCAGACAATAATATACTGGAAATAGCTTCATGGACTTTGAGCAAAGGGATATTGGAAATTATCGTACGCAATAAAAGCTATAGAAAAGTACCAATAGTTGTGAAATTACCTGATGGTACTAGCCTTAATGCAGAAAAAGTAACGTATAAAGGCAATAAAACTATTTCAGCTACCACTAATTCCGAAGGTTATATAGAATTACCATTAGCTTTAAGTGAGGTAATTAAGAGTCCGGATCAGCTGACTATTTCCGGATTTACTTCCACAAAACTAAGCTTTAATAAAGGGGAATATCAATTAATAGTGGAGAAAACACGATCTCCAATTGCTGGCAATCAATCACTTTCAGATAGCAAATTAAAAAAAGAACAGGATAATGCCTATCTCAGAGATTTTGATATTTCAATGCTGGACTCAATACAGTCTCTCACCATTTTCTATGCGATTTTTAAAAATTATGAGATTGAGAAATTTGATGAGCCTATCAAAAGGAAAATAGATGCTAAATTCGAATCACTGGTCGGTAAATTAACAGATTCCACAAGTTTAATATCGATTGATATGATGAATAATATATCGGATACCACCTTTTTGGAGGAGGATATAAAGAACTTAAAGGCACAAGCTAGAAGGGAATCCAATATTTTAATCAATCAAAAAATAGCTTTTGAAGAAAAGATAGCTTTGGTGAATGAAAAATTAGCCAAAGGTTTTGATCAATTGAATAAAGAGCAAAGAGTTGGAATTTTAGAAGATATCAACGAATTAGAAAATTTATTGGTGGCTAATGAGAATGTGTTTTTTAAAAATCAAAATAGCTATCAACAGCTCATTTCCAGTTTGAAGGACCGGTATTTTGATATACAACAATTGGAAGGAGCACTTTCTTTAAGTGAGGCTGAAAGGTTGAAAGAAAGAAAAGCTTACAGAAAACAATTACTACAAATACTAGGGTTGATTATATTATTCCTAGTATTGATTTTATTACTCGTTTACGGCAGCTTAAAGCTTAGAAAACAGAAAAAAGAGTTGACTAAAGCTAATATAAACGTTAAAGAAATCAATGAAAACCTTGAAAACATTGTGTATGATCGTACCCAGCTCCTGGAAGAAACTTTTAAGGAACTAGATACTGTGTTGTATCGAGCATCGCATGATTTAAGGGCTCCTGTATGTTCTATTGCTGGTTTATGTAATATTGCTTACACCACTTCACCAGAGCCAAGTGAGGTGATTGATCGAATGGTTTCCACCAATAATGACATGGATCGATTACTTAAAAAATTGAGTTTAATTAGTGAAATACACCAACCCGGAAAGTTTGAAAAAATTTATATGAAAGATATAATTGCTCAAACACTCAATCACTTTCAATCGGTAATAGATAAAAATAAAGTACTTTTTGAGGTTATCTGTCCTGATGATCTAAGCGTTTATACTATTCCTAATTTGATTGAAATCATGTTAGCTAATTTAATAGAAAATGCCATTTATTATTCATTAATCAAAAAAAATGGAGATTATCGAATTTCATTGAAAGCATCTACCGAAAATGATAAATTACAAATTGAATTGTACGATAATGGCATAGGGGTAGATAATTCAATTAAAAATAATCTCTTTGAAATGTTTTACAGAGGATCAGAACATTCAAAAGGAAATGGTTTAGGGTTATACATTGTGCAAAAATCTGTTCAGGTCTTAAATGGATCCATTCAATTAGAATCTGAACCGGGTAAGTATTCCAGGTTCACAATTCAGCTGCCAATGGAAGGTGATGAAGCCTATTCTTTTGGTTTTTTAAGTAACCGACAAGGGCAATATCAATTACAATCCAATTAGTTAAAATGATTACTTGACTTTTGGAGTGATTCAGTGAAAATCCTTTAGTTTTTGTTATGCTTCCAATTTATTTAAAGAATTGCTGATTTATTGTTTCAGCTACATTAAATTTGTTTCACCAAGGTATTTGTTGGAGTTAACTGTATTAAACTGCCTTTAAACCATTCTTAAAATATGAAGTCACTAATATTATATATTTCAATAGCTACTATTTTAGTATTTTCTGCCTGCTCAACAAAAGAACAAAGGCAACAAAGCTTAATTCAGAAAGGTTATGCCAGTCTGGAAGAAGGTGAAACCCGCAGAGGAATTGAATTCTTTGAAGATGCTGTAGAGTTGAATCCCGAAATTGCTTCCGCCTGGAATGGAAAAGGGGTGGCTCTCTATAAAAATGGCAATACTTATGAAGCCATTACAGCTTTTGACAAGGCTTTACAACTTGATCCGGATTATACAAGGGCTTTTTACAATCGAAGTAATGCTTTTTATCAGGCAGGGGAATATTATAGAGCTTTAGATGATTTAGAGCCGGTTTTTAAAGCTTACGAGGATTCAGCTTTCGTTTTTATAGCGAAAGGTTTGGCTTTGGTAGGACTAAAGAACTATCAAGAAGCCAAAAAAGCATTTATGTTGGCTGCCTCTTTTGATTCAACCAATGCAGAAATTTATGCCAATATTGGTATTGTCTATTACTATCAGAATGAATATGATAATGCAGAGAATTATACGCAAAAGGCACTGGAAATTAATGCTGATGAAGCCAATGCATGGAATTTACTTTCACTGATTCAAACTGAAAAACAAGAATATGATAAAGCACTAGAATCGGTAAATAAAGCAATTACTTATAATCAATATGAACCTTATTTTTTGAATAACAGAGGCTATATACTTACTTTAAGAGGCGATTATGAAAGAGCTTATAGGGATTTGAGACAGAGCATCTCCATTGATGAAACAAACCCTTATGTGTACCGAAATTTAGGCTATTTGGCTTTGCAAAAGCAGGAATATTCTGAAGCTATAAGACAATTAAAAGAAGCGCTTCTTAAAAATGATGAGTTATCCTCTGCCAATTATTTTTTAGCAGAATCTTACCGCTTAAACGGACAATTAGAGTTGGCTTGTGAATTTTATAAAGTTTCAGCTGATTTAGATGAAGAGAAAGGAAAAACCGAATTTGAAAAATTCTGTGGACCAAATCCCATGTAAACCTTAATAAATTTCTTATTTTTGCGACAAATTTTAGAATAAAGATATGTTTGATAACCTCAGTTATAAATTAGACCGCGCTTTTAAAACCCTGAAAGGTCAGGGCCAGATTACCGAAGTAAACGTTGCTACCACAGTAAAAGAAATAAGAAGAGCTTTGGTAGATGCCGATGTTAACTTTAAGGTAGCCAAGGAAGTAACCGATAAAATTAAACAAGAGGCTTTAGGTAGAGATGTATTAATATCCGTATCTCCGGGTCAACTTTTGGTGAAAATTACTCAGGAAGAACTCACAAAATTAATGGGTGAGAAGCAGGAGGATATCACCATATCCGGTTCTCCGGCCACTATATTAATTTCTGGTCTGCAAGGTTCCGGTAAAACTACTTTTACCGGTAAATTAGCCAACCGATTAAAAAAACAAGGCAAGCAGGTGTTGTTAGCAGCTTGTGATATTTACCGACCTGCGGCTATAGATCAGCTAAAAGTATTGGGGGAGCAAATTGGTGTAGAGGTTTATGCTGAGCCTGAAAATAAAAATGCGGTTGAAATAGCCAATAATGCCATCAAACATGCCAAAAACAATGGCAAAAGCGTAGTAATCATAGATACAGCGGGTCGTTTAGCTGTTGATGAAACCATGATGCAGGAAATTGAGGCCTTGAAAAAAGCCCTTAATCCTTCGGAAACTTTGTTTGTGGTAGATTCTATGACTGGTCAAGATGC
>JBBSPJ010000249.1:0-6580 GCA_038258905.1 Cytophagales bacterium | reverse complement strand
TCAAAAGAAAGTGTTTTCTCCATGATTTTCTTTAATTCAGGTAAAGGAATATCATCTCCCACAAAATGCGACATAATTTCCAGACCGATCTCCGGCAGCGACAATTCATGGAGCTTGTTAAAAAACGATTCACTCAGTTGCGGAATGCTTTCAGGCATATACAAGCCATTGTCTGCAGGTAAGCCTTGGATAACGGCTTCTTTAAAGCTACTTAGGCTATTTTTATTTTTTGTACTATAATATTTCATCCTTGTTATGCAAAATTTTTAATGCGCTACTCAATCTATTACTATACAGCCTTTTGGGTTGATAGAGGAGCAGTATATGTGATTAGGAATTTCTAAATCATTATAATACTTTTCCCAAAGTGCAGCAATTTCTAATGCTTTTTCCCTGCCTTTAGTAAATGCAAAAATGGAAGGTCCTGAGCCGGAAATACTACTGCCAATAGCTCCATTGCGCAGTGCCAAGGCTTTTGCCTCTCGGTAACCGGGTATTAAAAAAGAACGAATGGGTTCTGCTATTAAATCCTGCATGCTATCGCTAATTAATTCATAATTACCCTGCGTCATGCCGTTTACCATGCCAGCGATATTTCCACATTGTTTTACTACATCTTCCAAAATCAATTCTTTTTTAAGTACTTTTTTAGAATCGGATGTTTTTACTTCAATTAGAGGATGTACTATGGCAATATACAAGTGTTCCGGAAAAGGAATATTGAAAACCTGTAAAGGATTATAGCCTTTCACGACTGTGAAACCTCCTAAAATAGAGGCCGCCACATTATCTGCGTGGGCTTTACCGGAAATAGACTTCTCTCCCAACATCGCAAATTCTATCAATTGCATCTGAGTAAATGGTCTGTCCAATAATTCGTTTAAAGCAAAAGCGGCAGCGGCTGCACTAGAACCACTGCTACCTAATCCACTCCCGGGCTTCACATTTTTTTTGATAGAAATATGTAAGCCAATATCCGATTTCAAATGTTTCAGCATATTATTAGCTACAATACCTACTATGTTCTTTTCCGGTGCTGTGGGTAATTCCGGGAAACCTTCAATAGGAGCTATGCTAATTTTACCATCATCTGTGCGCTCCATTTCTAAAAAATCGCCAATATTCTCTAATGCCAGTCCGAAAATATCATAGCCCGGACCAATATTAGCAATAGTAGCAGGAGCAAATACCTTTACTTTGTTCATTTCTTTTTGATTTTGCTTTTTTCTCCAAAAGGACATATTTAGTAGATTAGCTGTCCCTAAATGTATTGGCTATTCTCATAATATCTCCGAATATACCAGATGCAGTAACGTCAGCACCGGCACCTGCTCCCTTTACCACTAAAGGCTGTTCAGGATATCTGCGGGTAGTGAAAAGCACTATATTGTCTTTTCCCTCTAAATTATAGAGAGGATGCGATCTTTCTATTAATTGCAAACCTGTTTCCGCTTTTCCGTCTTTATAAGTAGCAACATATTTCAGTTTTTTGTCTTCCTTTTCTGCGGCAGCCAACTGCGCTTTAAAAAAGGCCTCTTCCTTTTCTACCAGTTTAAAAAACTCTTCTACCGAGGGTGCTTTCATGCAGTTATCAGGAATAAATGGCACTGCTTCAATATCTTCCATGTTCATTTCGAAACCACTTTCTCTTAAAAGGATTAATACCTTTCTTTTTACATCCACTCCACTTAAATCAATTCGTGGATCAGGCTCTGTAAATCCTTCTACCTGGGCTTGTTTTACCACATCAGAAAATAGGGCGCTTTTGCCATCATAATTATTGAAGATGAAATTTAAGCTGCCGGAAAGTACTGCCTGAATACCCACCACTTCATCTCCACTTTTAATTAGATCACTTAAAGTGTTGATAATAGGCAAGCCGGCACCCACATTGGTTTCAAACAAGAAATTACTTTTGTAGCGTAAGGCGGCTGCTTTTAGGCTTTTATAATCTTCATATTTACCTGTACAAGCAATTTTGTTAGGGGTAACTACAGATATACTCTGTTTTAAAATGGCCAAATAAGATTCTGCTATGCTCTCATTAGCGGTATTATCAATAAAAATGCTATTCCGCAAATTCAAGCTGACCATGCGCTGAATGAAACGGTTAATTTCCATAGGTTCAGCTTTCTCATTAATAAAAGCTAAAGGGTTTGCTAAATCAATGCCTTCTTCATTAAAGTGCATTTTCTTTGAGTTAGCAATTCCCACTATATGGATATCAAGATGGTATTTCTCTTTTAAATACTCATTTTGCAGTTCCAGCTGTTTCAATAGGGCCTTACCCACATTACCTGTTCCTACCACAAAAAGATTGACCCTTTTAATGTCAGACAAGAAAAAGCTTTCGTGCAGGCTATTCAAAGCTTTTTTAATTTGATTTTTCTGGATCACTGCCGAAATATTTTTTTCAGAAGAGCCCTGGGCAATGGCTTTTATATTGATGCCATTATTACCTAAAATATTGAACATACGTCCACTCAAACCGATTTGCTCCTTCATATTAGAACCCACCAAGGCCACAATGGCCAGGTCGGTATCTATGCGGAGAGGATTTAATTGCTGATATTTAAACTCATTTTTGAAAGCTTTTTCTAATGCTTTCTCTGCTTTAGGCACATCATCTTTATCTATCGCTACACAAATAGAGTGCTCCGAGGAGGCTTGAGTAATCAAAATGACAGAAATTTTAACTGAGGCTAAAGTTTCGAACAATCTTGAGGAAAAATGCGGAATACCCACCATACTGCTGCCCGATAAATTGAGGAGTGCAATATTTTCTATGCAGGATAAGCCTTTGATAATTTGTCCGTTCTTTTTGCCTAAACTATGAATTTTGGTGCCGGGGTCGGCTCTTTTGAAGGTGTTTTTGATGTATACAGGAATCCCCTTTCTTAATACAGGCTGAATAGAAGGTGGATAAAGTACTTTGGCGCCAAAGTGTGTGAGTTCCATTGCCTCTTCATAATCCATTTCTTCAATTACATAAGCATTGGGTACCCATTGCGGATTAGCCGTCATCATGCCACTCACATCAGTCCATATTTCTAAATGAGGGGCATTGAGTGCAGCAGCGATAATGGCTGCGGTAAAATCTGAGCCACCTCTACCTAAAGTGGTAGTTTCACCATTTTCATCAGCCGCTAAAAATCCCGGACATATAAAAACGGAGGCTTCCTGCTGAAAGAAATTTTGTATAGCAGTATTGGTTTCTTTGAAAAACACCTGAGCTTTCCCGTAATTATTATCTGTAAAGATGAATTGCTTGGGGTCAGCCAAAATTACATTCATCTGGTTTTCCATAAAAAAATAGCTGATAATCTTGGCGGAAAGCACTTCACCGTAGCAACTAATTTTATCAAGGGTTTTGGCAGATAACTCTCTTACTAAGAATACCCCTCTCAAAATATCTTCCAGATCGTTGAGCAATAACCTAATTTGCCCCATAATACCGCTTTGGTTTTTTACAGAAATAAGCTGTTGGGTAGTTTCCAGGTGCTGAGTAATGATACCCGTCAAAATAGTTTGATAGTTTTCGTCACCTTTGGCAGCAAGCTGACTGCATTGAATTAAACGGTTTGTAATTCCACTAAAAGCAGATACTACAACAATACAAGTGTCGTTCGCTGCTTTTTCCTGAATAATTTCTTTAACTAGATGAATATTTTGTGGGGTACCTACGGACGTACCTCCAAATTTGAGAACCTGCATGATTACTTGAATTAGTGTAAATTGAATAAGAATATGAATAATGCCTTTCAGGCAGTAGTAAATAGTAAGTTTGTATTGATTAAGCGAGGCCCTGCCTCCTGGACGATATGTAAATTTTAACCCCTAAAAGGGGTAATTGTAATGCCTGTAAAAATTGTAGAGGTAAATGTATTACGCATGGCATTGCCTGAACAAGAAAGAGACCTTCCTGAGACTTTTGAGTTGCGATATGTACAATTCTGTGTTGACATTTTCTTTAGAAATCGAAAACTAAGAGTTTATTATTTATAAATGAAGTATTTTGTGTAAAAAGATTGTGAATAGTTGGTAAAAATAAAATAAGGTAGAAGAAAAATGGGGTTTATGAGGATAATCTGATATGAAATATTGGTCTGAAATCCGAACTGTGAAAACATATTCTTATCTTATTGATTATTAAGCTGAATTAAATAAAAGAACTATGAAAATATCAACTCTAATTTTTTGCGGACTGTTTTTTACAATTTCATTATTCGCTCAGGATGCTTCTCTAAAGCGTTTAGAAGAGTCTCCCAGGCACCATGAGTGGGTAGAGCTTCCAGTACAAGGTAAAACCCTCTATTCTTTTGTGGTTTATCCCGAGCGAGCCGATAAAGCACCAGTCATTTTAGTAATTCACGAAAACAGAGGGTTAACAGATTGGGTACGTGGTATGGCTGATCAATTAGCCGAGCTGGGATATATTGCTATTGCTCCTGATATGCTATCAGAGTCAGCCGATGGTATTAGCAAAACCTCTGATTATGCCACCAGTGATGATGCCAGAAATGCTATTTATGCTTTGGAAGCCGATTTTGTAACAGCCGCTTTAGATGCTACTTTTAAATATGGGAATAGCCTGGCTTCTGCTAATAGTAATGTTTCGGTTATAGGGTTTTGCTGGGGAGGATCTCAAACTTTCCGATATGCTACTAATAATCCGGATATAAAAAATGCTTTTGTATTTTATGGAACGGGACCTAAAGACCCAACTGATATCAATAAAATTGAAGCCAATGTATATGGGTTTTATGGAGCAAAAGATAACAGAGTAAATGCTACTATTGAAGAAAGTGAAAAAATGATGAAGGAGGCAGGGAAGACTTATGAGTATAAAATATATCGAGGTGCAGGCCATGCTTATATGCGTGCTGTAGAAGCTGAAGATGCAGACGAATTAGTGAAAGAAGCTGCCAAAAACTCTATCGAAAGGATTATGGCAGCAATGGAATAATAATTTAAACGTTATTTTTTCTTCCTTTTAAATCTGTTAATAGTTTTTTTCACAAAGGCAGTAAAGAATTTAGACTGACCAAAAATAAAGCCGTAAAACAGTAAAATGAGGAAATATACCGGGAATATAAGAACGTAATATATGGTGGTAAAAACCCAATTGCGTTCTTCTTTTGCTGCAAATAAAGAGAGTATCGGCTCTTTAAGAAACATGACTGTAAAACCGGTGCAGGCAAAAACCAGCAATACAAGAAACACCTGAGTGCCAGATTTAAGATTCCATCTTTCTTTTAGCTTTTCGAGCATAATTGATCAATAAAAAAGAGACTGCTAGTGAATGGCAGTCTCTTTTTGCTTTGTGTAAAATAGTAATAATTAGAATTCTTGTGGTGGATTTCTTTTCATTATTAAACCTACAATTAAGGAAATAATAAAGCCAATAATGGCAGAACCTATTGTTCCTGCAATTATTATAAAAATTGGTCCTTGAAACATTCCTGCCATACTTTCTGCAGCTTCGATTTGTTCCATTGACATACCGCTATTATACATTTCTTCATTTTGTTTTTGCATCATGTATTGAATGCTTGAATCATCAACAAATTGAATATATAGAGCATAAAAAATTGATGAAATAGCCCCGCCAACAGTTACAGCTAAGGTACCTGCGCCTAAAGCCTGGCCTAAACTCATGTAACCATCATTTAATTCTTTATATTTTTTAAATAAATAGATGATAAAGCCAAGGTAAATAATGTAACTAATATAATTGGCCCAAGTTTGCTGATATAAGCCAGTCAATTGGACAATCAAGGTGTAAATCGTTGCAACTAATGCTAAAATTAATCCCTGTTGAAAGGCAAATTTTGAGGTACTTACTTTTTCTTCCATGTTTAAATTGGTTTATAGTTTAAAATAGTTAGGTTTTACTTTTTAAGATCATCACAACCTTGTTGCTTTCTTGTATCAATGATATAAATAATTTTCCATTTTTCATTCATTTTTACCAATTGAAATGAATTTACTCCGCAATGGCTAAATTGCTCACCTACATAAAAGGCATAATCCATCCAAACAGAAGCTAGCTTGTCTGTACTTTGAATTTGATAATTGTAGGTGCGCTCATCCCAAATTTGGTCTTTTTCAGTTGCCACAGCTTTCAGCCAGCCACTTGCTTCCCCAATCTCAGAAATTTTAGTGCTTTCGCCATTTATGTTTACTGACTGCATCTTTACCCTTGGGTGCATATGTTGTGAAATTTTGCTGCTGTCATTGATTCGCATACCTTCAAAAACATCAGTTATTATATTCATAATCGCTGACGAGTCATTTTGAGTATTTGATTGTGCATAAAGCTGACTACTCACCCACATAAGGCATGTCAACATCCATATTTTCTTCATATTTGCAATGTCGAATTATATTAATTAGAGAACAAAATCATTTATATCAAAGGCGATAATGAGTTAAGACATTATTAAACGATACCTTCAAAATGTGACCAGACAAAAGCTCGGGGAATAGGGGCAACTACATGAAACGGTTCTTTTTTAATGGGGTGCTCAAAAGAAATAGCCCTTGCGTGCAAAGCAATGGAGCCATCTTTAGTGGGTTT
>JBBSPJ010000248.1:0-6787 GCA_038258905.1 Cytophagales bacterium | reverse complement strand
TATACGGTAAGTCTTTCATCTACCGAGCCTATAGAAATGAATACCAATACAGAAGACAGTTTTGCGTTTTCAGGTGAAAGAAAGGGCTACTCATTTGAAGTTACCGAAGGACAATTGATCAATATCGCTGTTGAATCTGGTTCTTCAGGAAGAGTTGACTTGTTTTTATATAATGAAGATAAAGAGCTGTTGGTAAATACAAACGCTTCCTATTATGCTGAAACAGATGTGTTCATGGTTCCCGAAACAGGCTTTTATATTTTAGAACTGCAAGCAAGAACTTCTACCTCAGTAGGTGACTACACAATAGGGTTGTCTGAAATAATGGATCCCATTCCATTTACTATAGATAGTGTACTATCCAGGGAAGAAGGTACAGTTAATATTATTGGAAATAAACAGTTTTTCAGTGTAAACGAATCTGAATTAGGTAGTAGAAAATACGCTATAAAAACTTTCGATGATTTTGCTGCCACTTTTAGATTGAGAAGACCAGATACTATTCCGTTTTACAACAGAGCAGTAATCGAATCATTAAGTACTACAAATTATAATGAAGCATATAAAATATCTTCCACAGGGGTAGTAAGCTTAGTTGATACAGGCGAGTATATCCTAGAACTAAACCCTTACCGACTGTCTGAAGTAGGTACTCATTTAGGTGATTATGAATTATTTGTAATGACTCCTGAAGTAAAGGAAATAAGTATAAATTCTCAATTAGAAGATAGCATCGCTATATATCTGGGTAGGATAAATGAGTTTAAGCAATATACTTTCGAAGCTACAGAGGGCCAAATTTTAAATGTAGCTAAAAGCTCTGATATATCCGGAAGATCCTATTTAAGGCTTTTTGACCCAGATTCTAATCGCTTAAGAAATGTAAGAGCCAATAGTTATATTGAAACTGATGTTTTTAGAGTAGAAAAAACAGGGACTTATGTAATTGAGCTTGACGGTGTTGATGCGGGTAGTTTTGGTAATTTTGATTTAGGCTTATCAATAATCAACGAGCCAACGCCTATAACACCTGAAATACCTTATCTGTTCCAGGAAGGAGAAGTTACTATTATAGGTAATAAACAATATTATTCTTTTAATTCTGAGGCACCTAACAGATATGAATTTGGTGTAAGAACAGATTCTATATTCACCGGCCGGTTACGGTTACTACGACCAGGGGATCAGGAATTTTATGATAGAAATGAGTTGTTCAATGTCAGAACTACTAATTATTTAGATCCCGGAGGTGATAGATGGGCCACCACCCAAAGGCCAACTAATTTAAATGTGGGTGAAGAATATATTATTGAATTTGATCCTGCATCAGTTGGAGGTCGTGAAAATAGAAGAGGGGATTACGAAATTCTGATATTAATGCCTGAAACAAAGCCTATCACTTTAAATTCTGAAGTGGAAGACGAAATGGAATTATTTTTTGATCAGGTGAATCATTTTAATCATTTTTCCTTTTCTGGTAACGAAGGTGATATTGTTAATATAGCCTATGTCGACAGTATTTCCGGCAGAAACTATTTAAGACTATTGGATAATAATTTTGAGCAATTAGCAAGTTTAAGAGATGGCCAGGAATTAGGAGTGAGAGCTTTACCTTATACAGGAAACTATACAATTGAATTGGAAGGAATAGATGGAGATCGATCTGGTGGGAGTTTCATTATGGGGTTTACCTCTGTGGAACCACCTCAGCCTATTAATTTTGAGGTTCCATATACCACAGTTGATGGTGAAGTAAACCTAGTAGGGAAACATAAATTCTATTCCATGAATATAGATAGTCTGGAAAGATTCAATTTTGGGATTTCCGTTTCTGATAATTTTTGGACTAGTTTAAATTTCAGAAGGTTTTCAGAGGCTCCTTTTTATAGTCGACCGATTTTAAGGTCTTCAATTTCAGCCAATAATGATGGAAGCAGTCAAACCAATGCATTTAGTGCCAATTACGGTGGTGAGGTAATATTCGAAATAGGTCCGGATTTACGCCCAGCATACAGCAAAGGGAATTATCAAATTTATTTAGGACAGCGTGAAATCCAGCCACTGGCATTAAACACTCAAGTACAGGATTATGCGATAAAAGACCTTGGATATTTTTATCCTGCATTTCGATATGAGTTTACTAGTCCTGCAAGCAATCAAATAAGCGTAAATTTAACATGGGAGCCTGGTGCACAAAGTGGAAGAGTTTATATTCGGGTTTTTGCATCAACAGGTGAACAAATATATAGTAGTAGAACTAATAGTACTGGTACCATCTCTCTACCTCAAGGAGGTAATTATTTAATGGAATTAGAGTTTATCGATAATCCTGATGGTGATTTTAATGTTATTATAAATGAGGAGTAATGAATGAATATTCAAGCGGTTTACTTATTATGAGTAAACCGCTATTTTAAAAAAAATCTACTTGCAATATAAATTTTAATAGTAACTCGGTTATTCTTTCAAATATTTTATAGCTTTAGGTTAGATAAATATTAAACTATTTCAACTTATGGTTATTAATCGGTTAAAATTCCTCTGCTTTTTAATCACAATTCTAATACTTACTAGTTGCACTAACTCTAAACTAAGAACCTCAATAGTTCCCGCTTATCAATTGCAGGATGTAAAGTATTTTCCTGTTACAAGTTATATCACCTACATTAAAAAAGGGAATAGGGGTGAAATTAATGATGAAATATCTGAGCAATCAGAGAAATTAACGGAGGCTATCTTAAAATCCAATGCGCTACTTTATAAAGTCACAGGTCGGATTGATTACAAATTTACTGACGATAAATTTATCGCCAACGATGCTATTTGGTCATTAATAGAAGAAGTTGAGTTCAAAAACAGAATAACCAGTATTGAACTCCCTGCTACATTAAGGTTAATGATGAACGAAAATAACACTCGCTTTGCTATGGCTATTTTAGTGGATGGTTTCGTGAGAAAAAAAGGGAATTACACAGGGCAGGTTTTATTGAGTATTGGCGTAGGTATCCTTACTTTTGGATATATTATACCTCCTTTACCACCTAAATCTAATTCTACTTTGCGAATTATAATTTTGGATGCAGAAAGAAATGAAATTGCTTTTTACAGAAGAAATGTCAGAGAAGATAAATCACCTTTAGATCCAAGAGTGATCGAAAAACAGTTTAATAAAATATTTAAGGGTTATTTTTATTGATCTAACGGTATTAAATATCAAGTTTAGGATTAAGGATGGGTTCATCTTCTTCACAAAGATGAACATCCTCCATAGAAAGGTAATATTTTCTAATTTGCTGCTTATAATCTTCTTCTAACAATTCATGCTCCAATATAAAAGCTTTGGTAGCTAGTATTTGCACTTTAAAACCATTGGCAATTGCTATATAATCGGCTTTATGTTCTACTTTCTTTTTAAATTTAGAGGAAAAAACATAGCGAAGACCATAAATTGCCATCATAAAATTAGAGCGTGATTCATAATCAACCAGATGACCTAGTTCATGGGCAAACCAGCCAGTTAGTACACTTTCAGGTAATTCTGCAACAGCTATTTCTTCACTATCTCTCACATAAACGCCTAACTTAATTTCATATTTTTTAACTCCTGTAAATAAATTGATCAGATTAATTTTAGGTTGAGCCTGCATAGTAGAGGCTTTTACTCTTTGTTGATTAAGAGTTACTTCATAATCGTGAAGTGCACCATAGCGCTCCATTACCTTTAAAAAGCTTTTTTTAATTACTTCGTCTTCAACATTTTTAAAAGTTACTTTCATGTGTATATTATTTATTTTCATCAGGTCTTTTAAACCTAGGTAGAATAAGAATTAAGGGGAAAATGCCTGGAAAAATTAGGCTATTGGCAATAATTTCTTTGTATTTTTTAAAATAAAACACATTATAATAACCCAATTTGGACTTAATTGTTACATAATAGGCGGTTTCATTTATTAAAAAGGCTATATTGGACTCGTTAATTATTAATTCAAAATTTAGTATCTCTATTTAATAGTATATGATTTCACTTAGCACCCATCAACCTCAGCCTGCCAATTTTAAAGAACATATTCTTTCAAAAGAGTACCAAATTGACCACGAGCAATCTGATGTATGGAAATGGTTAAATAATCCAGATACCTTTATCGACACCCAAGTTTGGCCATTTAAAGTAGAGTTCACGCGTACATCAGAACACAAATCAGATTTTGATCCCGGTGTTTTTAATTCTCATCATGGCCCGTTTATGTCTTTTACTGGTATTATTGGTGAAGTGACACCCAACTATAGAGATTTGAAATATCTTTATGGAAGTTATTTTTTATCACTGCGTTATGTCAGGCCGCATAGATTAGAATTTTGGTCTGTACCCGAAGGCGATGGTAGCAAAGTAACTGTTAAACTGAGCACTTTTGTTACCCCAGGTTTTTACAAAATTTGGAATTGGAGCCAAAATATTTTTTGGAAGAATTTTGGTAAAAAAATGAATAAAGGAATAAGAAAATTAAAAAAGAAAGAGATCAAAAAATCTGTTCATTAATTTTCGAATTGGTCTAGGTCTAATTTATGATAGTAAGCGATCTGGTTAATATCGTTAATTTCTTTTTCTGTTGTCATCCCTTTTTTACTTAATAGCTCTAATCCTTTTTTATAGTTGTTTAAAGCTATTTCCGCATTTTCTTTATCACCTAATCTAAGGTATATTAATGCAGCTTCTTTATCCAAATCGATAAGTAAACTTTTGCTCATTTTTTGCGCACTTGTGAGGAATTCTAAAGCTTTCAGATTAGATTCCTCAGTGTTGGATGTACTCCTTAATAATTTCGAATACAACAGATAATCATCTTCTAAAGCTAATTGCATTGAATGTAACTTTTCGGTCAGAAGAATACTTTGAGAATAGTTCTTCATATGGTATGCTTGCCAGGCAGTGAAACTAATAGCTGGAGCCATATAAGCATTAAAAGCTGATTCATTATGCCAGCTAAGGTCTTCATTATTAGCAAGAAAGTTTTTAGATACGGACAAAGCTAGGATAATTTGATTTTGATTGTATGATGCACCTGCTGATTCCATTAAGGATTTTGACAAGAAATAGGTAGCCAACCCAATGTCAGCAGGAAGATAGGGATCAATATAAATATCGTGTTCTATGGCCGCATAGGCACTACCTGCAGCTGTAGCCACGGTTGCTATACCACTAAAAACTGCTGCTCGTCTCTCAGCTTTTATTTCTTGTTTTAAATTAATAAGATTGTCTTCAAGCACTATGTGTGCGATATGTGTAGTCAACAATTCAACTAGCTCTTTTTTCGAATCCAAGCTAGCTAATAAACCGGTTGTCATAACCATTAGTCCATTATCAAAAACGAAACTCTCTACATCTGCTGATTTAATAATTAGCACCTTAAAATAGCCAATTTTTGCCTTATTGAGAGCTTTGGGATGAATATCTAAGATAAGCTGATAAAGATAATCGTATAACAATCCATTTTCAAAGATTATATCACTTTGAAGTGCATTTTGAAAATAATCATTAGCTTCATCATTTAAAACTTCCCTTTCTTGAAAATCCCAACCTGATTCAACAATATCAGCAGCCCTATATTTAAACCAAATATCTTCCCAATAGTCATAATATCCTTCTATAAGCTTTATTTTATTAATATTAACAAATCTATTTCCATAAAGGTCCTTAATTAAATATTTGTTAAAAGTGGAATTAAGCCCTAAAATTGGAATAGTATCCCCGGTATTAAACCCACTCATATTTTTGACCAAAACACCTTCTTTCTGAATTTGAGCAGGCCTTTGTGCAGATAGCAATGTTGGGATTAGGATAAATAGTAAGGTTAAATTCAAAAGGTTTTTCATTAAAGTTTGATTTGGTTCTAAATAATTATTTATCAAATATCTTGCCACCTGCATTGAAATTCACATTATATGTTTATAAATATTTTACAATTGAACAATAAATTTTAAAAATGTTTCAAATCAATTATAACAAGATTCACTATTCATTAAACAATTCTTCCTTACCTTTGCACTTTATAGCAACATTAAGTGTTGCTTAAACATAAATAAATGTTTCACAAAGCAGGGCTGTGAACCCTGTGAAATAGTGAGTAATGACAAAAAAAGGAAGAGTATTAGTAGCCATGAGTGGCGGAATTGACAGCTCATTGGCAGCAGTTTTGTTACATGAACAAGGCTATGAGGTTATAGGAATGACTATGAAAACCTGGGATTATGCCTCTTCAGGCAGTTCCAAGAAAGAAACAGGCTGTTGTAGCCTCGATTCTATTAATGATGCACGCAATTTGGCCGTTAATTTAGGCTTTCCTCATTATATTCTCGATATCAGAGAAGAATTTGGCGATTATGTAATTAATCATTTTACTGATGAGTATCTGGCTGGTAGAACACCTAATCCGTGCGTCTTATGCAATACCCATATTAAATGGGATTCTTTATTGCGTAGAGCAGATAAGTTAGGGTGTGATTTCATTGCCACGGGGCATTATGCCAAAGTGCGGCAAGAAAATGGAAGGTATATTATCTCCAGAGGGAAAGATTTGAATAAAGATCAGTCTTATGCGCTATGGGGTGTATCACAGGAGAGTTTAAGCCGAACAATTTTACCATTAGGTGATTTAACCAAGCCTGAAATTCGT
Organism: Cytophagales bacterium; assembly: GCA_038258905.1. GTDB lineage: Bacteria > Bacteroidota > Bacteroidia > Cytophagales > Cyclobacteriaceae > Marivirga. Next base: position 116 of record JBBSPJ010000248.1, on the reverse strand, counting down.
AAAATGGCACAAGATAAAGGATTCTATGAGTTAGTAAACAAATCAGAATCCTACGAAATATGCTTTGTGCCCGATAATGATTATCGTGGTTTTCTTAAAAGAAGAGTAGACGGTTT
>JBBSPJ010000247.1:0-6854 GCA_038258905.1 Cytophagales bacterium | reverse complement strand
CCAAAGATGAAATAGGGGTAATTTTAGAAACTGCGCATCCTTGTAAATTTTCTGAGAGTGTTGGTCAGATTACAACAGAAAATCTGCTACCTGACAATGCAGAAGCTTTTTTATCGAAAAAGAAAAAGAGTATTAAAATGGAAGTTGATTATGAGGCGTTTAAAGGCATTTTGTTGAATAGGAATTAGATATCTTTTCGGTAAGTAGACTGTGAGCCACAGTCCACGGAGACAATGCAGGTTAAAGATGGGTAAGATCAAATAGCATCAGTGACCAAAATCTCTAAAAATAAAAGTTCTAGAAGAACGGCCGAATTGTAGAAATCACATTTCCATTTTCAAAAATTCCCTTAGGAAAGGATGACCTTAATAATTGCACAATATTATTTTCAAAGAAACACCTTGCAAAACAATTACCGTCCTGCGTAGGCAAGGGGATCCTGGATATTCCCCTCGTACCTCACGAAATTCCAGGATGACGGCACCTTGTGGGTAGTTGTGCAAAAAAACACACTCCAATTATACCCTAACCCTCCACAATCATCTTCCTGGCTTTTTCCTGGATTACTTCCTGCACCGTTCTGTGCTCAATCTTACTTTCTAACCAGCTAATAATATCAAAATAAATAAAGGCTCTTTTTTCATACCTAATATGCTGAAGAGGGATAAGCTGTTTCAGTAATTTTTCGAACTCCGGAATTAAATCTTCCTCTTTAAATCCTGAAGATAACTTCCTTAAAAACCTCAAAATATATTTTTGAAATAGTTGTAAATCACCTTTTTTAAGAAAAAACCTGTAGGTAGATCGGATATAATAATCTATCACCTCCATATTACCCAATTCATAATGGGCAATAAGCCCTAATATTCTGGCAAAAGAATGAATGTCTTCCCGGAGCTCTACGTTTTCATCATTTTGAACTCTGTTAATCCATTCTAATGCTTCACTGTATTGACTATTTCCAAAATACAAACAAGCTATTTTGTAAAATAAAATAATCCTTGAATGTTCATCAGACCTATCAATGAATAAATCTAAATCATCTCCAATTCTATGTAGTAGTGATACGCCAATATTGAATTTCCCCAACATGAAAATCCTATTAAATTCATGCACAAAAACATATTTCAATAATTTATAGCGAATGTTTTCATTTACAATCTTTTGCGTTTGCTGGTTAAGGACCTGCAATCTTTTACGCGTACGCAAGAAATCCGCATAACGAAAAAGCTTATACTCTGCTATCATCACTTGATTTATCGCATTAAGGTACTCATCCATTTGCGATTTTTTCATATTAGGATGTTGATCGAATAAGTGAAGCCATTTCAAAGCATATTGATAACCCAATTCCATATCCTCCTGAAAATAATAGTAGTTTACATACAATCGGTAGAGGTTTAGTTTCTCATATAAAGACAGATCCTCTTCTTTATATTCAGGCATATTTTCGAGGAAAAGTCCTTGAATCTCTTTGTAGTGTTCATCATTCCTGATATATCCGGTTTTCAGGTAGATGGCATTCAGTTGTACTGATAAATTAGTAAACTTATTGATCAGGTTGATTTTCCGATTGGTGTCCTCAACCTGCTCAATAATTCTATGTACCCTTTGCTGATATCCTGCATCTACTGTTTTGCTTAAAATATTCTTTTCCCATTTCAGCAATTCCAGTTTCAGCTCCAAATTATCAGTTTTCTGCACCTTTTTATGTGCTTTGGTTAGCATATCCACGCTTTGCTGATACAGGCCTCTATTAAAAAGTACCTGAATATAATCTATATGCTCCCTTATTTGTATTTCAGATACTTTCTCCAACTCATATTGTCTCAAACTTTGCAAAATACGCTTGTACAGATGGGCTTTCAGATTAGAAAATTGAGCAGGATCAAACAATGGTTCTTTCTCTAGTAATCTATCCTCATCAAATACTTTTTGTGACTCCACTAGCTCAAAAAGTCTCATGTATTTTGAGTGAGTTTCTTCCTGTCGGGATACTAACAACTTGAAATAGCGCTTTTCACTACTTTTCATTGTTTTTATTAGCCTAAATAAATGATCAGATCTCTCCTTAGCCATCGTAATTATTATTATTTTAATTCACTGAAAAAAGCCTTCTTAAAATAATTCATTTTACGATAATAACCAAATAATATATAAATACATATATTTTACGCCAATTATTACCTACCCTAAAATATCTCCCCCTCAAAGTAAATGAATCATTTACTTTCCAGACCTTGATTTAGAAATCGTAATACCAAAAATATTTGGCATTACTTCCCCCCTAGATTACCCCTACATTAGTTTTTGATTTTAAAAATAAAGTGAGCAAAGAATTTTACATCGCTTAAACATCGCTTAAACTTAAAGCAAATGCATAACAGAATCCATATTTTTGATACCACCTTAAGAGATGGTGAGCAAGTGCCAGGGTGCGGTTTAACAAAAACTAAAAAACTGGAAATTGCCAAGTCTCTTGAAAGCTTAGGTGTTGATGTAATTGAGGCAGGTTTTCCTATATCCAGCCCGGGTGATTTTGAATCAGTAAAACTTCTGGCAAGAGAAATTAGAAATGCCAGCGTTTGCGCTTTATCAAGGGCTGTAAAAAAAGATATTGAATGTGCCGGAGAATCACTAAAAGGCGCTGCAAAACCCCGAATACATACCGGTTTAGGCACTTCTGATCAACATGTTTTTACCAAGTTGAAGATGACACGCGAACAAGTAATTGAAAAGGCCAAGGAATGTGTGACCTACGCCAAAAACTTTGTGGACGATGTGGAATTCTATGCGGAAGATGCAGGAAGAACTGACAATGCTTTTTTGGCTCAAGTGGTAGAAGCCGCCATTGGTGCAGGTGCTACAGTAGTGAATATTCCTGATACAACAGGTTTCTGCATGCCGGAAGTATATGGTGCCAAGATCAAATACTTAATAGATAATGTAAAAAATATCGATCAGGCAATTATCTCTGCGCATTGCCATAATGATTTAGGTCTAGCCACTGCCAACAGCATTTCGGCTATCAGAAATGGGGCCCGACAAATAGAATGTACCATTAACGGCATAGGCGAAAGAGCAGGAAATACCTCTTTGGAAGAGGTAGTAATGATCATGAAAAAGCATGATTGGTTAGGTTTTGAAACTGGTATTAATAGCAAACATCTTTACCCAATAAGCAGAATGGTATCAGAAACCATGTGTATGCCTGTTCAGGCAAATAAGGCAATTGTTGGAGCCAATGCTTTCTCTCACTCATCGGGCATTCACCAGGATGGAGTAATCAAAAACAAGGACAATTACGAAATCATAGATCCTTACGAAGTAGGAGTCAATAAATCAAGTATCATCTTAACTGCAAGAAGTGGTAGAGCAGCATTGAATTTTAGATTAGCAGAAATTGGCATTGCACTTTCTAAAGAGGAATTAGAGGAAGCGTATCTGCAGTTTTTGACATTGGCAGATGAAATAAATATTATAGAAGATAACGACTTGAAGCATTTAGCAAGAAAATTTAATAATGTAGCTGTAAAGTAAGGCACAAGAAGGATGGGAAAGACATTATTTGATAAAATTTGGAATAAACATGTGGTTCATACTGTAGAAGATGGCCCGCAAGTGCTTTATATCGATAAACATTTTATCCATGAAGTAACAAGTCCGCAGGCATTTGCCGGATTGAGAGCCAGAAATATTCCGGTTTTCAGGCCTTTGCAAACTATAGCCACGGCAGATCATAACGTACCTACAGAAAATCAGCATTTACCCATTAAAGACGCACTATCACGCCATCAGGTAGATACTTTGATTAAAAACTGTGATGAATTTGGGGTTGAGCTTTATGGCTTAGGTCATCCTTACCAGGGAATTGTACATGTGATAGGCCCGGAATTAGGAATTACCCAGCCGGGAATGACTATTGTTTGTGGTGATAGCCACACCTCTACACACGGAGCATTCGGAAATATTGCATTTGGTATTGGCTCCAGTGAAGTGGAGCAGGTAATGGCCACACAATGCGTGTTGCAAACCAAACCAAAAACCATGAAAATTCAGGTAGATGGTGAGTTGAATAAAGGAGTACTCTCTAAGGACGTGGTACTTTACATCATCTCTCAATTAACATCAAGTGGCGGCACTGGCCATTTTATTGAATTTTGTGGCTCAGCTATAGAAGCTTTATCTATGGAAGCCCGGATGACTATTTGCAACATGAGCATAGAAATGGGCGCAAGAGGTGGCTTGATTGCGCCTGATGAAAAAACATTTGAATACATTAAGGGTAAAGCTTTTGCTCCAAAAGGCGATGCATGGGATACCAAATTAGCTTATTGGAAAACATTGAAAACCGATGAAGATGCTGAATTTGACAGCACTTTTCACTTCAAAGCGGAAGATATTGAGCCTATGATTACCTACGGAACCAACCCAGGCATGGGTATAGGAATATCTCAATTTATTCCGCAGGTGAATGGAACTTCTTCTGCCGGATTAGAGAAATCTTTAAAATATATGGAACTGAAAGGTGGTAGCCAGCTTTTAGGACATGCTATTGATTATGTTTTCATAGGCAGCTGCACCAATTCCAGAATTGAGGATTTACGACTGGTAGCTGAAATGGTAAAAGGCAAGAAAAAAGCGGAGCATGTGCAGGCTATGATTGTTCCAGGCAGCCGGCAAGTTGAAAAACAAGCCATTGCTGAAGGTTTAGATCTAATTTTAAAAGATGCCGGCTTTGAGCTGAGACAGCCCGGATGTTCCGCCTGTTTAGGTATGAATGAGGACAAAGTGCCCAAAGGAAAATATTGTGTTTCTACTTCGAACAGAAATTTTGAAGGCAGACAGGGGCCTGGAGCCAGAACCATGTTGGCAAGTCCGCTCACTGCGGCTGCAGCAGCATTAACAGGTAAAATTACTGACGTAAGAGACTTTTTTAAAGACTAGAACCATGGAGAAATTTGTAAAGCTCAATTCAAAATGTGTGCTACTGCCGGTAGAGGACATAGATACAGATCAGATAATTCCTGCCAGATTTTTAAAAGCTGTGAGCAGGGAAGGTTTTGGAGATAATTTATTCATAGACTGGAGGTATCTGGAAGAAAATGTACCCAATGCTGAATTCGTATTGAATCAGCCAGGTGTTTCAGGTGAAATTTTGGTAGCTGGAAGAAATTTCGGATGTGGATCGAGCAGAGAACATGCTGCCTGGGCCTTGTACGATTACGGTTTCCGGGTTATTGTATCAAGCTTTTTTGCGGATATTTTCAAAAATAACGCATTAAATAACGGTCTATTACCAGTACAGGTTAGTGAAGAGTTCTTGACACAGATTTTTAAAATCTGTACTGAAAAGCCGGAAACTGAAGTGCAGGTTAATCTGGAAGAACAATTAATCAGCATTGGTAACACTCAAGTTTCAGAGAAATTTGACATCAATAGTTATAAAAAATATTGCATGATTAATGGATTCGATGATATAGACTTTTTAATTAACAAGGCGGAAGAAATAAAAGCTTTTGAAGAAAATAACATATTAGCATAGAAAGATAATACCTGTTTAGGTTAAATCCCGCTCCCCTTCTAACTTCTTAATAGGAAGTTTGGGAGGGTGATGGATAATCAAAAAAGAAAAAAGATTAAAAAAAATGAACAAATCGATAGCCATATTAGCGGGAGATGGAATAGGTCCTGAAGTTACAAAGCAAGGTATTAAATGCCTGGATGCTGTGGCAAAAATCTTTAATCACCAATTCCAATATCAAGAAGCTTTGATCGGTGCTGCTGCCATTGATGCCACAGGCAATCCATTTCCGGAGGCTACAGAGAAAATATGCAAATCAGCCGATGCTATTCTATTTGGCGCTATAGGTCATCCTAAATATGACAATGACCCTAAAGCTAAAGTTAGGCCTGAACAAGGTTTATTAAGCATGCGCAGGAAATTAGGCCTTTTTGCTAATGTAAGGCCGGTAAATAGTTATGATGTGTTATTGCCTATTTCTCCGCTAAAAGAAGAAATTATTAAGGGAACCGATTTTGTGGTTTTTAGAGAATTAACAGGAGGTATTTACTTTGGTGAACCCAGAGGCCGCTCGGAGGATGGAAATACAGCTTTTGACACTTGTGTGTACAGCAAACATGAAATAGAAAGAATCAGTCATTTAGCTTTTAAGGCTGCTGAAAAAAGAAGGAAAAAAGTGACTTTGGTGGATAAGGCCAATGTACTTGCTACCTCACGACTATGGAGAGAAACAGTGACTGAATTAGCTAAAGAATATCCTGATGTGGAATTGGATTTTATGTTTGTGGACAATGCAGCTATGAAAATCATCCAAAATCCAAAACATTTCGATGTGGTTTTAACCGAAAATATGTTTGGAGATATCATTACAGATGAAGCATCGGTCATTTCCGGTTCTTTAGGCATGCTTCCATCAGCCTCGTTGGGAACAGAGCAAAGTCTGTTTGAACCCATTCATGGTTCTTACCCACAGGTGGCTGGTAAAAATGTTGCCAATCCTATTGGCGCTATACTTTCTGCCGCTATGCTATTGGAGTATGCATTTGAGCTGCATGAAGAGAGCAATAGTATCAAAAATGCAGTTCAACAATGCCTGGAGGACGGTTTTGCAACAGAAGATATTGTTAAATCCGGTGCTAAAACAACCGAAGAAATGGGAGATAAAATTGTCTCTCTAATTATGGCTAAGGCTAAAGTTTTAACGCATTAAATATTTTAAACAGAGCAGTTATGAACAAAATACACAACTTATTTAGCCGCGTCATTATCATTATTAACGAAGTCATTATCCTTAAATATAAAGGATGACAATACCTCTTAAATATAATTT
>JBBSPJ010000246.1:0-6871 GCA_038258905.1 Cytophagales bacterium | reverse complement strand
TTAAAACCGGTCTGACCTGGCGGTGCTGACCAATGCTATTAAGTTAAGACAATACTTCCTTCTCGCTTCGGGGAAGGATGCAAGGATGGGGTCTAAAAAAAGCTTAACTTAATAGCATTGCGGTACTGACCTAAGATCCTGCTTAGGTCAGATGATAGTCATATCAAGTTGATGGCTCACAGTTTTTTCACCTTTTTAATAAGATACCGATATAATACAAGTTTTTGATCTAGTCTAAATTTATTCAAACGATTGCAATAGAATTCATAAAAAATTAAATGTTTGATAAACAGCACTTTAAATATAAAGGTGTAGTAAAAGTGTATTGTATTATATTAAGAAGTATTCAAAGTGTACTTAAAAAGTATGTTTCATTAATAAACATAATTATAATGCCCAAATATTTGATTATCAAGCCTGAAGCTATGGGGTTAATAAGCTAAGGGTTTAAAAATAGAAAATATCTAAAACGGAAAGGAGGCAGTTTTAAAAAATTAATGTTAACCCAAATCTAATCAGTATTTAGCTCAAAAAATGAGTTAAGAGCAAAAATAATTTTTTAACCATTTAACTAAAACGTATATGGAACATTTTAATAGAACAATTAAGAAAAACGCATCTCTATTCCTGATGATGCTGTTATTTTCTACTCTTTATTTTCAAACACCGGTCCACGGACAGTATATTCATACCCAGGGAACCCAAATTGTAGGACCAAATGATCAGCCTTTCCAGATGGTTGGCATCAACCTTGGCAACTGGCTGCTTTGGGAGGGTTACCTGATGATGGGCGATTTCCAATATCGTACCCCTACCCAATTCTTTAATAGCGTAAAAGATGCTTTTGGGGGTAATTTGCAGCAGGCTATTGGATTCGAGCACCAATGGCGTTTAAATTATGTCAACCTGCAATCGATTGCCGAGCTCAGTAATATGGGCTTTAATTCTGTAAGGGTGCCTTTTCATTATAACCTGTTTTGGAATGGTTCCGGATTAACGGATCGGGGTTTCCAGTACTTTGACAGAGTAATTAATTACTGTCGCGATAATGGTATGTATGTATTATTAGATATGCACGCTGCCCCGGGGTACCAGAATCCCGGTGACCATAGTGACAATGTAAATTCAAATGCAAGTCAGCCAAGAGGGAGTGTTACTTTTTGGGATGGCAATAATGTAAATATTGCAGCCCAGGTATGGCGCCACATTGCCAACCGCTATAAAAACGAGCCGGTGGTGTGGGGTTACGACCTGATAAACGAGCCCGTTCCCCAGGATGGCAGGGAATTTGAGCTATTACCTTCCATGATTACCATGAGAAATGCCATCCGCGAGGTAGATAATAATCATATTATTGTAGCCGAAGGCAGCTGGTGGGGATCGGACATGCAAAAGCTTGACTGGACTGACCCTCAGGTGCAGTCAAATTCGGGCGTAAATTACCGTTGGGACAATAACCTTGTTTACCAGACCCACCATTATACTTTCGGAAATGCTGCCAGCATAAACGATATGAATGGCAGAAAAGCGCTTACCGATAGATTAAATGTTCCACTCATGTTGGGAGAATACGGTGAGGATACTAATAGTATCATCCGCCAGCTTACCGACTGGTGCAGCAATAATAATGTAGCTTACTTTCCATGGTCATTCAAAAAGATGTACCATGATAGGACCCTCTGGACTATTAATCCCGATGAAGGTTATAATGCCGTGAGAGATTATATTAGAGATGGAGGTACACCACCGGCAAATGCCTATAATGATATGATTGGCTTTGCACAATATAGTATTGGCAACGGAAGTCCGCTCATTACCTATCATTCTGGTTTTTATGATGCAGTAAAATATAACGGAAATAGTAATACGGATCCTAATGCAACTTCCGGCTCCGGGTCTGGTGCTCCTATTGGCCAAACTATTTGGCTTCGTGGCACCAATGGTCAGTATGTATCTTCAGAAGATGGTGTCTCAGGCATGATGTGTAACAGAAGTTCAGTAGGTGGTTGGGAGCAATTCACTTTGGTTGATGCCGGTGGAGGAAAAATTGGTTTGAGAGGTACCAACGGATTGTATGTTTCCTCCGAAAATGGTGGTTCAGCGATGATGTGTAATAGAACTTCAATTGGAGGCTGGGAAGCTTTCGATTGGGTAGATGCCGGAAATGGAAATATAGCACTTAGAGGAACCAATGGCCAGTACGTATCTTCTGAAAATGGTGGTGCAGCCATGATGTGTAATAGAACTTCAATTGGAGGCTGGGAAAATTTTGCTTACGGAATAGTGGGGAGCAATGCACAAGCTTCTTCCAATCAAAATTCACAAGTAGAAAAGAAAGCTGATGGCTTTTTTGTAGGAAGCGTTTATCCTAACCCGGCAAGATCCGGTTTTACGGTGAGTGTTTCTGATCCATCAGTAGTGAAAATTGTGAATATAAGCGGCAAAATTGTATTTAATGCCCAGGTGGAGAAAGATGTGAAGATTGATCAGTTGAGAAGCGGTTTATACATGGTAATTATGACCGGTAGTAACAATGTAATGACCAAAAAGGTGATTGTAAAGTAACTAGTGAGCAAAGCAGTCTGAAGGACTGTGTTTAATAAATAAATGAAATGGCTGATGGGAATGACACTCTTCAGCCTTTCTTTTTTTAATTTGCCTTCATTGTGTATAGCTGTTAATAAATTCACTCTAAATAGCACAAGCGGCCGTTTGAGCTTTAGCCTAGACTTCAAAATCCCACACCCATTTACCCGATCCGCTTTACAACTAGCCTAAAAAGGAGAATAAATTGACTTTTTTCGATAAACTCTATATTTATAACGTTTAATTTGAGAATGGATTAACTACCTTTATCATTCAACATTCGGCAAAACCTTTGTGTCTAATCATTCCATAAAGCTTTCTGGAGAGTGATATAGAATATTAAAATTCAATTAAAATCAATACTTGATGAAACACGATTTATATTTAGACATTTATACTTTCCAAATTAGACCTTTTAAAAAGAGAAATGCAGAAATAGTAGAAATAAACTCTTTCTTAGAAAATGCTTATCCGAGTAAAGAAAATAAATTCGTAAGTGGGTTTGTTGATGATATAACAAATAAAGCTAAGAATATTATAAAGAATGGTCAAGAAAATATGGGCGCCATATTTGACAGAAGAGAAGTCAATATAGCTAAAAGATATTTTGACATTATGTTAGATGGAGGAACAACCGGAATTGAACAGTTCATTATCGATAAGGAAGGAAAAAAAACGACAGCAGAAAAAGAAAATATTATAGGACCCAAATTTTATGGTAGATTTTGGTTACCTACTGGATCAAATACTGGCTATATCTTTATTCAAAGTTATTCAAACCTATCTCTCAAACCTATATTTGACGCTTTGTTAAGTAAGGTCTTAAGAGATCACAGCTATACTTTAGAAAGTGGTAGAATAAAAAAAACTACTACTAAACATAGACAAAAAGAATTTATGAAATATGCCTCTCCTAAAACTATAACTATAGTAAAGAAAACAGATATAAATGATACAAGTCAACCATCTGCTTCAACATTTGAAATCAAAATAAAAGGTCTAAATTTATTTGACAAGTTAAAACCGTCAAAAAGAAAAGAGGCTGTTTTACAGGCATTAAAAGATAATAATATTGAATTAACTGGTGATACCTTTAACTATAGTATTACTTATGAAAGTATTTTAAATGGAGAAAAACAGGAAAGAACTACTATTTTAGACTCTTCAGATAATTCTATTAATTTGATACCTAGAATACTCATACCTGAATATTGCGCGGATGGAAAAAATTATCCATCATTTAACAAAATGATGGAATTTGTTGATCAAGAAATTGAGATTATTAAAGATGAGGCAAAAAAATCGTAACTTGAAGGTAGAATGATCAATTTTTCTTTATTAATTAAAATTAAAAAAGATGCTATTCAATGCATGAAAAAAGGATCCGATGATCTTATTTCAGAAAAAAAATCTCATAGAATATCGTTTGTCTTTTTCTTTACAATTTTACCCATAGTTATTTCAATAATTAGTATTTACCTAAATATCAGGTTAAGCGATTTCAGGAATTTCATAGCAACAGGAATTGCTATATTCATTGGGTTATTTTTTAGCTTGTTACTTACAATAGGTGGTAAAATCAGAACTGAAAGGAATAATAGAGATATGGATTTAGAACAATTTAAATCGTATCGCAATAATATGAAGCAGATAGCTTCTATTATTCTTTATATTATTCAATTAGGTTTACTAATATTTATCACAATATTTATAGATAGTGTTTTTCTAAAGATTCATCCCTGCTATATTAATTATTTGTCAGTAGCATTGGTTTCTTTTTTTATGAGTAGATTTTTGGTTTCAATAATATTTATGATTCAAAAATTCTATTATACAAATAGAGATGAAATAAGTAATTTATTATACAAGCCCCTAAATGATAAAGAGGACATAGATAAGTAAAATTAAATATGTAGGGTTCCATACCAAAAGCCATCTTGTATTAAATTAACACACTTGTAATCAATTTTATATCAAAGGTAAAAGTTGATCTTTCCTACTAATTATTTAACATTTACTATGAGTTCATTATATTCGGTTATTTAAAAAAGTAAAATGAAAATCAATTCTACACATAAAGAAGAGTTTTATAAATTAAATGTAGTTAAGGAGCCCATCCTAGATTTTTTTGCTACAGAATTAGAATATTACAAAGATGATAAAAACAGAATTCTGGGAATTTTACTGAAGGACAAAAGCGATGAAGATTTCAGTTATGTTATTTTATCACAAGATGAAGACTTAGCTTATAAAGCTATAGACGTAATCATTTCTCTAGATTCAATTGAGTCAGCAAGAAGCGAATTACTTTTTAAACTAAATGAAAGTATTGAAAAAGAAATTTTTGAGCAGTCCCTGTATAAAATGGAGAAGGAAATTTCTGTGGAGAAGCCTTCATTAATTATTACAGATATAAACGAAGAAGTAAAAAAATATTTCAAAAAAAACCCTGAAAAATTATATAACATCGAGCCTAGACAATTTGAAGAATTAATTGCAAGCCTAATGCAAGATTTAGGTTTTAAAGTTGAACTAACAAAGGCGACAAGGGATGGGGGACGAGATATTATTGCACAGTTAAAAAATTCCGTCACAGATTTTTTAGCTTATGTAGAATGTAAAAGATATGCAGCTGAAAGAAAAATTGGAGTTGGGTTAATCAGGGAGGTATCTGGAGTACATTATTTGAATAAGCCTTCAAAAAGTATAATTGTCACAACGAGCTTTTTCACGAAAGATGCAGTAGAAGAAGCGAAGAAAATGGAGAACCAAATGGATTTGAAAGATTTTAATTCAATTAAAAATTGGCTAAATAAATATTAAATAATTCTCAAAATACTAAATAAATAGTAATTTTTAGCTGTAAGGTATCTTGCAATGATAACTTATCACGTTCAGTATTTTTTTGTTAACGACTACACTGAAAATAAATGTATTAATTTAAATACTTACTTATAATCAGTCTTGAAAAACTGTAATAGCAAGCCTCCACTGGTGCAAGATATCTATCTAAACCTCTATGCTAGTTTTTATACATATTAATTCATAATCCTAATTAATTACTAAATTCTCTTTTTTTCGATGAATAATTCAATTTATATGATGTAAATGAGAACTGTTGTTCTATATTTACAGATCATCAATTACCGAAAGGGGATTTTTCCTCTGAAGCTTCAGCGAAGGAGGATAAGATTTCATAAAGCTTTCTGGGAGTTGAGTAAAATTGATAATTAAACCCAATTAATGCATTGAAAGAAACTCCCAAAGAATCTAGTCTCATTCAAAAAGCGGAAGCTGGAGATAAAAACTATTTAGAACTTCCAACTAATGAACTGCTTGATTCATTTGGGAAAGGTAGTCATATTCCAGGCTCTGGTAGTGCCGCAGCACTTTCTGGTTTAATTGCTATCGAAATGATGAAAACGGTTATTAAGCTCACATTGCCAAAACCAAATTACGAGGGAAACAAAGAGCAATTTCAATATATTTTAAAGAAGTTAAACGAAGAATCAACAGATCTTTTTAAAGGGTTTTTTAATAACGATATTAAATCTTTTCATAAAGTTTCTTATCATCGAAGGTTACGAGATGAAGCAACAGAAAAGAAGGAAAAAGAGAAAAATAATAGAATTGCAAATGAATACTTGAAAGAGGCGACAGACATACCGATAAGAATCTGTGAAGAGTCACTAAATTTGTTAGATTTTGCTATTCGTATTTTTGATAATGCTTTTAAGTCTGCCAGGGGCGATAGTGGCGTGGCAATAAGTAATCTATTATCGGCAGCACAAGGGGCACTATTTGTAATTTTTTTGAATCTCAAAACTTTTAAAAAAAGTGAATGGAAGGACAAGAGAATAAATAAATCTGTGGAATTGGCGAGAAGATTTACCACTATCCAAAAAGAGGCATATAAAAGAGTAGTATCTCTTTATAATGAAAATACTGACGAGAAGCAATTAATAATAGATTTTTAACCGACAATTTAGGTGGCAATTTAGCAGAAATTAAAATGGGAGTAATTTATGAGAATTGAGATAATCCGTGAAAATAAGAACTTAATAGATCAAGTTGTAAAATTAGGTACCAAGAACAGTAAAACACTTGGACATTTTCCAGAAGGAGCTTATATCGAACACGCTCATGTAGTCGGTAAGCAACAATGCAGAGAATTTGGCAATTAGTAGTACAGAGTTTTCGGCAACAAGAGTGCACAATTATGTAAATATAAATTGATTACTATTCATTTTCAAGAAAAGACTTTCTATTTTTCATTCTGTAGCTT
>JBBSPJ010000245.1:0-6895 GCA_038258905.1 Cytophagales bacterium | reverse complement strand
TCCAAAATATCGGAGAATAGTCGTAAGGCATTATAAGGTTTTGTACAAAGAAGTAAATGGCACTATTCAGGTTATTGACATTATAAGTACCCTACAATCCCCAGAAATTTTAGAGAGTAAATAAATATTTTTCGCATAGTTATTGAAAAAGATTAACCTACCTTAAGCCATCCAACAAGAAGCAAATAATATTTTTGTACTAAAAACACTTCTTGGAGAATGATTGTTAATTATCAGCCATTTTATCAATAGGTATTTTAACCTCTCAAAATACATTATACTTTATAAATCATCACTATTCCTTCTCCAACAACTCATCAACATTTTTTCTCACCTGCTCTGCAAACCCCTCTAACTTCGTTAAATCCTGATCCCAGAAGCTTTTATTGGACAAAATGCTCTCCAGTGCAAAAGGTTCTTGCTCCCATGCTTTTTTCAAGGTGTTAAGCACTTCTTCAGAATCGTTCAGTTTAATGCTTTCTCCCTTCCACTGCCCTTTATAAAATACCAAAAGAGCCGCAAAAGACTGCATTAAATGAGCCGGCCATTTATTAAATCTGTTATGATACTCTAAAATAGAGGGCAATACTCTTACTTTGAATTTAGAAATAGAGTTTAAGGTAATGCTAATGAGTTCATGGCGGATAAAAGGATTTCTAAAGCGCTCCAACACATCATTGGCAAATTCCTCTAATTCACTTTTAGGTAAGTCCAGTGTAGGTATAATCTCTTCAAAAATAATATTTTCAAGAAATTTGCTCATGTTCGGGTCTTTCGTTACTTCTTCCACTGTTCTTAAACCTTCAAGGTAAGCCCTGTGTACGATAGAAGTGTGCGCACCATTGAGAATACGCACCTTTCGCGTTCTGTACGGGCTGAGGTCATTTACAAATTTAATCTGCAGGCCGAGCTTTTCAGTCGGAAATTCTTCTTTTACTATATCATCACCCTCAATAACCCATAAGTAAAACGGCTCTGCTTTTACCACCAACTGATCCTGATACTTTAATCTTTCTTGTATTTCCTGAATAGATTCTTTGGGGTAGCCAGGTACAATGCGATCTACCAACGTATTACAGAAGTAGTTAGCTGAGTTGATCCATTCTGAAAATTCTTTAGGCAGATTGAAATGTTCAGCATATTGTATAACAGTGGCTTTTAAAGTGGCGCCATTTTTATCTATTAACTCACAAGGAATAATGATCAGCCCTTTATTTTTATCTCCATTAAAATGTTTAAATCTATGATAAAGCAAGGCTGTTACTTTTCCCGGAAAGCCAGAGGGCAATTCTTCTAAAGATTTATCGGAGCTTTCGAACACAATTCCTGATTCTGTTGTGTTGGAAAAAATAAAGCGAAGTGCATCATTTTCAGCTAATTTTAAATAGGCCTGGTAATCATCGTAAGGGTTTACTGATTTTACAATAGAGCTAATCAGTCTGGTTTCATCTACACTTTCACCTTTACTAAGCCCGTTGAGCCACACATGGTAGAGTCCATCTTGGTCATTTAGCATCTTCACCATGCCCTCTTTTATGGGTTGAATCACACAAACCCCTGCTTTAAAATCAGTTGCTGTATTCAGATGATCTATTACCCAATCTACAAATCCCCGTAAAAAATTACCTTCCCCAAACTGTAAAATCTTTATTGGGTAGGAGGGTCTTTTATCTATAGTATCATTGTTAAGTAGTTTCATAATTCTTTTTTATTGGTTTTATTTCTTAAAGAAGTCTGTCTGATAATCAACTTAGGTTGTAGTATAATTTTTTGAACCTTGCCAGCTCCGCTTTCTGCCTCTTTTAACTGTTTGAAAAATAATTCTGCAGTGGCATGCCCCATATCTAAACTGCGCTGGTCTACCGTGGTCAGTGTAGGGTCAGTAAAAGAGGTGAAAGGTTCATTAGCAAAACCTGCAAGCGCTACTTCTTCAGGTATTTTTATATTTCTTTCTTTTAAAACCTGCATGGCACCCATCGCTGCATAATCACTAGAAGAAAAAACGGCATCTACTTCAATATTTTTAGCTAAAAGCTTCTCCATGCTTATGCGTCCATCCTCTAACTGCATATTGCTTTCAATAACCAGGGCTTCGTCAAAAGGAATATCATGATTTTCCAATGCATCGATATAGCCTCTTAGTCTTTCTTTATAAATGCTAATCTTCACCGGACTTGTAAAATGGGCAATTCTTCTGCAGCCTTGTTCAATTAAATGCGAAACCACATCATAAGCACCTCTGTAATCGTCAATCATTACTTGATTCACGTTCAGTTTGTCAGAAGTTCTATCAAAAAGTACTATAGGAATGCCCTTATCAATAGCTCGTTGAAAATGATCCGTGTTAATTGTTTTTTTACTGATAGAGACAATGATGCCATCTACTTGCGCATTGGCTAAAGCACTGATGGTTTCCACCTCTTCATCGTAGTCGTCATAAGATTGACAAATGATCACTTTGTAATTCAGTTTTTTAGATATTTCCTCTATTCCCCGGACCACGGAAGCAAAAAATGCTCTGTCAGCTGTGGGTACTATCACGCCTATAAGATGACTCTTACCTCGCCTTAGTGCAGCAGCTATATTATTAGGCTGATAATTTAATTCCTTAGCGGCTTTTAAAACCGCCTTTTTTGTAGCCTTGCTAATCCGTGGATTATCATTCAAGGCCCGCGACACTGTTGAAGTGGTGGTGTTCAGTTTAGTGGCAATATCTTGTAGAGTAGCTTTCGCTGTCATATTTATTTATTTTAATTACTGCTGTAACTATTAAAGTAAACTCCCTTTCGTTCAATGTGACCAACCGTCCTCCTTGGTTTGGGAGTCTTAAATAAAGAGGATCACTTAAAGTTTTAAATCTAAGGTGCTTATACGTGTATATAGGTATTACCCTCTATTATAATTTCAACTTACGGTATAAACCTTGTCAAAAGCAACTCAATTTTATAGTTGTGATGCGTAATCGTTTGCGCAATATAATAGTAAATTATTTTAAATTAAATGGGTTCCATTAGATTTTTTTTGGCATTATTACAAGGAAGTAAATGCAGAATTCCTAAGAATAAAACAAGCAAAAGTGCCGCTTTTTCGTAAAAATAGAACTAGAGTATTTGTATTCTTGGAAATTTTTCTTTAAAATGCAATCGGTTGCGCAATATATGCTTTATTATCGAGCATAAAAGTGAAATTAATAAGTTCTCTGATGGTCAAGGTCAATGAATAAACTAGATATTCTGATTAGAAAACATTTGAGATTCTTTTGTAATCATAAAAACTAGTTGGGCTATTTTGTAAAATTATAAGGTTATTTTGTTTGCGCTTGGAGTATAATATGATCCCATATTGAGAAATTTCTTTTAGAATTTTATTGCTCTTTAAATAATTAAATCAATGGTACGTAAATATTAAAACTCAATAAATTAATCGTTTAAAAATGAAAAATATACTATATCTAATCTCCTTCATATTATTAACACTTTATGCTTGTAACGACAAGAATGAGCCAGCAAGTAAAAAAAAATTATCATATGAAGTTAAAAACAATCTTGATTTTAACAGATTCAATTCGATTATTACGATAGAGTTGGATGAACTGAAAAATACTTTTCCAGAGGCTGAGGCTTTTGCTGTTTTCGAGGGTCAAAAAGAGGTAGTGAGCCAATTAATAACAAGAGGTCCTCAACAAGGCTTACTTATTTTAATTGATTCCATCAATGGAGGTACTATTAAAAATATCATAATCCATTCTGTTGCAACAGATTCGGCTACTGTTTTCCCTAAACGCACGCAAGCAGAAATTTCAATTAAGAATGGAGGGGAGTGGAAAGGTCGTGAGTATATTGGTGGGCATTTTGAAAATGTTGAGTCGCTTAAAGTTCCTCAGGAGCATACTGACCACTCGGGATATATTCGATACGAAGGGCCTGGCTGGGAATCAGACTTAGTGGCTTATCGATTTTATTTGGACTGGAGAAATGCCACAGATATCTTCGGGAAAACGACACATGATATGGTGCTTCAAAAAGTAGGACAAGTTGGTTTCGATTCTTATCATGAATTAAACGACTGGGGTATGGATGTGCTCAAAGTAGGTAATTCGTTGGGGATTGGAGCACCGGCCTATTTTGAACGGGGAAAAGCTATTAGAGTTGACTCCACAGACAGCCTGAGAAGTGAAGTATTCGTTAATGGTTCTATTTATTCTTCGGTTAAAACAAATCATTATGGGTGGAGGGTTGCAGGAAATAAATTAAATTTGCGCTCCTACTACAGTATTCATGCCGGCTCGCGATTGACCCATCATCAGATAGTATACGATGGAGATACCGATAATATTGCAACTGGAATCGTTAAATCGGACAGCGCTCAGCTTTACAAGAATGAAGGTTCTACGGAAGCTTATGGCTACATTGCGACCTATGGACGACAGAGTTTAAATGAAGATAACTTGGGACTGGCCGTGTTATTTCCGGCAGATAAACTAAAACAAATTACGGCTGATGACTATAGTGACATAGTTGTATTAAAGCCAGCGAATAAGGAAGTCAACTATTATTTTTTGGCAGCATGGGAATTGGAAAAAAACGGAATCAAAAATGAGAAAGATTTCTTGAGTTACGTGGAACAGATGGCCAAAGAATTAGCTAATCCCTTAAGTGTAAGTCTTAAAAATTAATACCATTAGAATTTTAAAAATTGGCCAACACTTATTAAAGGATTTTAGAAGGTGAGCTTAATATTAAGGCTATTTTTTTATCCGATAACTTTTTAAATATCACTTTGCACCCCTTTTGACTAATATGGAAGATATCGCCTTCCAACCCGAAGGAGCAAACGCCGTTGCTCAATTAGTGCTTAATGCAATAAGAAAGTAAGAAATTGAAGACAAATGAGTAACATAAAGGTAGGATTAATTGGTTTTGGAATGGCAGGTCGCGTTTTTCATGCGCCTTTGGTTGATCACGTTGAAGGCTTGGAGCTAAGTAGCATCCGGGAAACCAAAAAAGACAATATTGATATTATAAAAGAGCGCTATCCTAAAGCAAAAATTGTGGATAGTTCATTGGCTATTTTTAATGATTCAGAAATACGTTTAGTTGTAATAGCTACCCCAAATAAACACCATTATGAAATCGCAAAGCAGGCCCTATTGGCAGGTAAACATGTGGTGGTGGATAAACCTGTTACTGTAACATCTGCTGAAGCTCAGGAGCTGATTGATATTGCAAAAGATCAAAATAAGACATTGTCCGTTTACCAAAACAGGCGTTGGGACAGTGATTTCCTCACAGTGCAAAAGATTATAAAATCAGGAAAGCTAGGCAGATTAGTAGAATATGAAGCTCACTTTGATAGATTTAAAAATGAAATTCGACCTAATTCATGGAAAGAAGAAGGCTCCCTTGGTACAGGAGTGTTGTATGATCTGGGCTCACATCTGATTGATCAATCTCTGGTTTTATTCGGACTGCCTGAAAGTGTTTCTGCTGATATCAGAATACAAAGAGATAATAGCGAAATACCGGATTACTTTTCTCTTATGCTGGAATATGGGAAATTTAAAGTGACGCTTAAATGTGGTATGTTAGTAAAAGAACCTCTACCAAAATATATTATTTCAGGCACTGAAGGAGCATTTGTAAAATATGGAATGGATGTGCAGGAAAAAGATTTAAACGATGCTGTATTGTCACTTTCTGATCCACAATGGGGAGAAGAGCCGGAAGAAATTTGGGGCGTACTAAATACTGTGAGTGAAGGGCGGAATATTATAAAAAGTGAAAGTGGCTCATATGCTGATTATTACGAAAATGTACATGCAGCCATCAATGGAAATGCCGAATTAATTGTTACTGCTGAACAAGCTTTAAACATCATTAAAGTCATTGAATTGGCCATGCAGAGTGATAAGGAAAAACGAACAATTACTTACCACTAAACTAAGTAGATTCTACTGTTATTTTAGTGTAAAATTATTGATACCATGGTAATAAAAACAGGATGACACTAGTAAAGTTTTTGCTAGACAAGCCCCGAAGCGGGCGTCCCGATATTTATCGGGATAACCTTGGGTGTAGCCCAAGGTATATCAGGCAAACTATTTGATCGATTTTGGCGGTATTTTTGTTCCGGCGCAGCAAGGAAAACAAAAATGATGACAAAATCTGTTGTGAAACTTTAAGAGTTATGAATTTACAACTTTCCATTAAATACGTGGTAGAACCACTAAGTATGGCAGGTAAAATTATAGTGATCATAGGGTGTGTTCTTTTTACAATGAATGTGCTCTATGCACAAAATGATTTTCCACGAGATACTTCCTATACTATCCAAAGCGCTTATCTGAAAATCAAGAAAAACCATCCTGACGTAAAGCCAATTAAGCCCTTTACCTTCAAAAATGTGGAGGAAGATCGGAATGTAGTGTACGCAAATGTAGGCAGAGACATTACTTTAGATGTGTTTTACCCGAAAAATGTTTCTAAAACCAAATCTCCGGGTGTGCTATTGATTTACGGAGGAGGCTGGAGTTCAGGCGAAAAGGCTAACCAAATTCCTATGGCACAAAAACTGGCAGCAGCTGGTTATGTGGCGGTGGTAGCTGATTATCGGCTTAGTCCGGAGGCACAATACCCTGCTGCGGTGCACGATCTAAAAGCAGCCATTCGTTGGATGCGCGCCCAATCAGATCAATATGGACTTGATCAATCCAAAATTGCTGTTTTGGGCTGTTCAGCAGGTGCTCAATTAGCCACTTTGCTAGGTACAACAGGAAATTTAGAAAAATTTGAGGGTGGTATCGGAATTACCGATCAATCTAGTAGCGTACAGGCAATCGTCAATATCGATGGCATTGTATCTTTTATTCATCCTGAAGCTTCGGCAGAAGGTAAAT
>JBBSPJ010000244.1:0-6916 GCA_038258905.1 Cytophagales bacterium | reverse complement strand
CGTTTCATTAAAAAGATGGTGTTATTATGCCAGTAAGAGTTAATGTGTAGTTCCTTATCTAATCTCTCTTTTACGTCAAGTATATCTAAGGGTACTTGCTCCCCGGCAAATTCCATCTTTTTAGGTAAGGTTATACTTTTTGCATTAATAAAGCCCATGGGTTCGCTCATTACTATATCAGGCTTTACTTCTACTGGCTGCCTTCTATTTTGATTTCCCTTAAAGGCAATCACTAGAAAGGTAAGTAAAACTAAAATGGAAATATATAATGCAAAACGACTTTCGGACATACAATTGTTTTAAAAAATGCTACTTGTATAACTATTAAATCTGTATAATAGTGTGATCTTAAAAATTCGGGGAAAGCATAAATTGAGAATAGAAGTTGTCGATCACTTTTACTGCTTCTGTGGGCGTATCAACTATAGTAAAAAGGTCTAAATCTTCTTTATTTACATTATTCTCAGCTTCTATTAATGTATTTTTAATCCAGTCTAATAGTCCTCCCCAAAATTCTTTACCTACTAAAACGATAGGAAACCTGCCTATTTTATGTGTCTGAATTAAAGTTAAAGCTTCAAATAGCTCATCCATTGTACCAAAGCCTCCTGGCATAACAACAAATCCCTGAGCGTATTTTACAAACATTACCTTTCTTACGAAGAAATAATCAAAGGTGATTAATTTATCAGGATCTATATAGATATTATTAAACTGCTCAAATGGCAAAACAATATTTAACCCAACAGACTTGCCATTTTCACTCTTTGCACCTTTATTTCCGGCTTCCATTATACCGGGGCCACCTCCTGTAATAACGCCATAGCCATGCCTAACAAGCTTTGCGGCTACCTCTTCAGCCATTTTATAATATTTATGGTCTGATTTAGTTCTTGCTGATCCAAATATGGAAACACAGGGACCTATTTTAGCCAATTTCTCAAAACCATCTACAAATTCTGACATGATTTTGAAAATGGCCCATGAATCAGAACTTTTAATTTCATTCCAATCTCTGTCTTTGAAGGCTTGTCTGATTTTATTTAATTCGTTTTTATCCGTACTATCTATTTCACTCATAATTTAATAAGTCAATGTGTTTAATATAATATATTTAATGGTTCTTTCATACTTATAAGTAAATTACCTGTAGGCAAACCGAACTTAATCTTGCTTTGCAGTATTCCTTTTATCCTCAAAATCGGCAGGTTTGGCCCTTTTCCATCTTTTATGTGTCCATAACCAATAGGCAGGGGCTTTTTGAATATCTTCTTCTACCAATCTCATAAACTTCTCTGTTATATAGCCATATGAAGTTTCTTTTGGAGTATCAGTAATAATTTCTAGTTCAATTTCGTAGGTTGAACGTTTTACTTTTTTCACATGAAGATATACAGGTATATAATCTTTCGACTGAGAAATTTTTTCTGGCCCATAAAAAACACCGGTTTCCTGATTCAAAAACTCCATCCAATAGCTGTTATACGTATTAAGTGGAGCCTGGTCTGCTGCAAAGCATAATAAATGCTGTTCATTCTTGTATTTAGCAACTTGCCTTAGGGTTTCAGCTTTAGGGAACATGATAGTACCCATTCTGGTTCGGCTCTTTTTAATCAGCTTTTCCATATAAGGGTTTTTCAAGACAGCATACATTACCAAAACCTTGGGGTTACCGGGTTCTTTTATAAAATTGAGACTATTAATTAACCATTCCCAATTATTATAATGAGGTGCTAAAATCGCTATATTTTTTCCCTCTTTAATGTATTTGTGTACAATTTCAGGATTTACTAATCTATGCCTTTTTTTAATCTCTTTCTCTGATATACTAAAAGCTTTTAAACTTTCTATCATTATATCGCAAAAATGCCTATAAAATTCCTTCCGAATCGCTTTTAGTTCTTTATCAGATTTCTCTGGGAAAGAGTTTTTAAGGTTCTTCCAAACTACTTTCTTTCTGTAATCAAAAATATAATAAACGTTGAAAAATAGAAAGTCCGACAGGCGGTGCAAAACCCAAAATGGTAAAATTGAACCCAGGTAGATCAAACTTTTCAATATCAGATAAATAAGGTAATCCATTAATCTTGCAATTGAAGTTTGATAAGGTTATTGTAAGTACCATTTTCTGTAGCTAATAGCTCATCGTGAGTACCTGCCTCAGTAATATGGCCTTCCTTAAGCACATAAATTTTATCTACTTTACGTATTGTGGCCAACCTGTGAGCAATTATAATGGTAGTCCTGTTTTTCATAAGCTCATCCAAAGCTTCTTTCACATAATTCTCAGATTCTGCATCCAGTGAACTGGTGGCTTCATCCAATATAAGAATGCTAGGATTTTTAAGTATGGCTCTGGCTATTGCTATCCTTTGTCTTTGACCACCAGACAACTTTACTCCACGTTCGCCTACCAGGGTTTCCATTTTTTCAGGGAAGTCTTTAATAAATAACCAGGCATTGGCTTTTTTAGCTGCTTCTAAAATTTCTTCATCCGTAGCATCAGGTTTACCATAGGCAATATTCTCTTTGATGCTTCCTCCAAATAATATAATTTCCTGAGGTACTATGCCAATATTTTTACGGAAAGAGCTTAAATTAAATTTATTGATATTTTTATCATCTACTTTAATTTCTCCTTTATCTACATTGTAAAAGCGTAATAGCAATTGAATGATGGTTGATTTACCTGCCCCGCTATGTCCTACGAGGGCCACTTTCTCTCCTGATTTCACTTGAAAAGAAAGTTCATTTAAAACATTAATGTCTTTCCTTGTTGGATAGGCAAATTGAATATTGTTGAATTCAATATCTCCATTTATAGCCAATTGCTGTATTGGAGTATCGGCTATTTCTTGCTCACTTTCTTCTCCTAAAATTTCCATCACACGTTCTGAGGCCCCTATAGCTTTCTGTATTTGGCCATATAAATCTCCCAAACCGGCAATTGAACCTCCTATAAAAGTTGTATAGAGTACAAAACTCAGTAAATCTCCTACACTCATTTCACCCGACTGCACTAAATTAGCACCGTACCACATAACAGCTACTATGCCACCAAACATGGCGAAAATGATAAAAGAAATAAATGCCCCTCTATAGGTTGCAGATTTCAAAGCCACTTTTACTACACTATTCATGGATTTTCTATAGCGTAACACTTCAATTAGTTCACTGGTAAAAGCTTTTACCACATTGATTGATTGAAGAGATTCTTCAACTATAATGTTGGCTGTGGCAAGCTCATCCTGCGTTTTTTTAGATAGTTTTCTGATGAACTTTCCAAAAATTAAGGCTGAAATGATTAAAATTGGAAAAGTAGCAATCATGAACAATGATAGCTCAGGAGTGCTGTAAAATATAATGATTGAGCCAATCACTAAAGTGGCTATTTGCCTGATAAATTCAGCTAATGTAACAGAAAAAGTATCTTGAAGTAATGCTATATCTGTAGTTATACGGCTTGTAAGTTCTCCAATCCTTTTCTTATCATAAAAAGTCATGGGCAATTCCATTAGCTTACCAAAAAGCGAGGTGCGCATATCGGCCATAGAACGCTCACTTACCTGGGCAAATAGGTAAACCCTGAAAAATGAAAAGATACTTTGAACTGCTAAAATGCCAATGAGAATATAGGCAACTTTATTTATATCATTAAAGATTCCTTCTTTTGCTCCTTGGGCAACATCAACTAATTTTCCGGTTACATAAGGAAATCCTAATAATGTGGTGCTTGAAATCAGTAAAAAGAATAAGCCTGCAATAAAGTAACCTTTGTAAGGCTTTATAAATTTAAATACACTGCTTAATTTTTTAAAATTTTCTTTGTTGAGTGGCCTTTTTTCTTCTTCGTTTATTCCTGAGCCTCTTCTTCCTTTCGCCATTCGTTGTTATAATTGATTATTTTAATGAAAACTTCGCAAAGTTACAATAGTTCTATTAAAAGCTACTTACTTTCTGCCTTGAACTTTGCTTTGCCTGACTCTAGAAATTCAACAAACCTGGAAACACTGCGCTCATATGCGATTGGCTCTACTAAAATTTCACCATCAGTATCCAAGATAACATAATATGGCTGGGCATTATTATTAAAGCGACTGATCTGAAAATCGGCATTTTGCTTGCCTATCGTTTTTTTAATTTTTCCATCATATTCACTGGTGTACCATTCGGATTCAGGTAATTCTTTTTTATCATCAACGTACAATGCCAGCATTATAAAATCATTGTTGAGGCGCTTAAGCACTTCCGGTTCCGACCACACCCTGGCTTCCATTTCCCTACAATTCACACATCCATGACCTGTAAAGTCAATAAAGATGGGTTTATTCAATGCTTTGGCGCATGCCAGGGCTTGATCATAATCGAAATAACCTTTTATACCATGTGGGAACTCAAGGAAGTCAGCATATTTAGGTTCTTCGCATTGTTCGTTTTCGATAATATTATTTGAGCCGGCACCTTCTCTGATTAAAGCAGGGATATCAAAATCATGCGAACTCATAGGTGGTAAATAACCTGCCATGGCTTTTAGCGGAGCTCCAAATAAACCGGGAATCATGTAAAGCACAAAAGAAAAAGTGATGATACTTAACATCAGTCTAGGGACGGAGATTTTTTCCAGTACACTGTCATGAGCCAGCCTGATTTTCCCTAAGAGATAAAAACCTAAGAAGGTAAATATTACAATCCATAATAAAAGGTAAATTTCTCTATCTAATATGCCCCAGTGGTAGGCCTGATCTGCAATGCTTAAGAATTTTAATCCCAAGGCTAATTCTAAAAAGCCCAAAACTACTTTTACAGAATTTAACCAGCCTCCTGATTTCGGTAAATTATTTAGCCATTCTGGAAAAATGGCAAATAAGGTGAAAGGAATGGCAAAGGCCATGGAAAAGCCGAACATCCCGATAAGAGGTTTTATTACCTGCCCTCCTGCTGATTCTACCAAAATACTACCTACTATAGGTCCGGTACAGCTAAAAGAGACCAAAACTAAAGTAAAAGCCATGAAAAATACGCCTCCTAAGCCTCCTTTATCTGCTTTAGCATCCACTTTATTAATAAAGCTTGTAGGTAAGTTTATTTCAAATAAGCCTAAAAATGAGAGGGCGAAGATGAAGAAAACTAAAAAGAAAATTACATTGGGAACCCAATGGGTACTTAGCCAATTGGCAAATTCAGGTCCATTAAAAACGGCAACCACTGTGCCGGCTACTACATAGATTAGCACAATGGAGATACCGAAAATCAGTGCTTTTCTTAAGGCTCCGGCTTTGGTTTTCGATTGGCCTGTAAAAAAAGTAACCGTCATAGGAATCATGGGGAAAACACAAGGGGTGAGTAGGGCAGCCAACCCACCTAAAAAGGCCACCAGCATAAATGTTAGTAAAGAATAGGGTGTATTAGCATCTTTATCCAGGAGAAAAGAGCCTTTTTTGCCCTGATTGCCTTCTAAAGTTGACTTTTCATCGCTCTCGGTCGTTTTTTTTTGTGGAGATTCAATTTTCTCACCGAAGCTAAAGTCCTCATCAAAAGGAATACATTTGCCATCCACATCGGAACATACCTGATAAGTATAATTACCCGATAGGTAGAAAGGTAAAGATTTAATAATTACCTTATGTTGAAACTCACCCTTTCCTTTGAAATAGGTATATTCTCCTTCCCAAATTTCATCATAATCTTTGGAAGGGTTAATGGGAATAATACTATCTACCAGTTCATAAGTTCCGTTAGGCTCAAATTCAAACTCAGTAAGCATCGGACCCAAATCCGGATCAAAATCTGAGGAATATAGGTACCAGTTGTCATCAATTTTAGCTTGAAAAGATAATATGATTGTATCGCCTTTCTTAATATTTTCAGTAAGAATTTCTTGTTCCCATGAGATGGGTTTTATCACCTGACTAAAAGATAAAGGCAGGATTAAACCTGTAAGCAACAGGGTAAATAATATTTTTTTCATAAACATTTGATAACTCGCGAGCGTCTAATATATCTCAAACACGAAGATAAGTAATTTTTGTTCAATCATTAAAACACGGAATATTATGAATGCATTGAAAAAAAAGTGGATATTTTATTCAGTTGGTGGGTTGATTTTAATTGGAGCAGGGCTTTGTTTAGCTATAGATGCTGCTTTTTATAGGTTTGGGCATCCTGAAAATCTATTTTGGATAGCATATGGCACATTAGCCTTGGTCGTTTTTAATTCAGGTATTTGTTTGATAGGGCAAGGAATAATCTACAAAGTGCGCCTGGGCGACAAATAATAGATTAAAATTTATCTTTGTGAACACACTGCGAATTAAAAGCGTTGATAGCATTAGTGACAATTTTTTATTTAAAAGATATAATTATGAAAGCTATATGGAATGATACTGTTTTGGCAGAAAGCGATGACACCATCGTTATAGAAGGAAATCATTATTTCCCTCCGGAAACAGTAAATAAATCATATTTTAAAAACTCAGATACACATTCAATTTGTCCATGGAAGGGTAAAGCATCTTATTATACAGTTGAAGTAGAGGGGAAAGAAAATAAAGATGCTGCATGGTATTATCCTGACACTAAAGAGATGGCTAAGAAATTCGAAAATTATGTAGCCTTTTGGAAGGGTGTGGAAGTGAAGTGATTTAATAAAGTTTCGCTATGAAAATTAAATTAAAAGGCCTTAAAAGCCTCTATTGAGAAGGGCAAGGGGAGTGTTTGTTAAAAACAATTTTTTTATTTTTCAAATTCAGGTTTTAATCAAATAAGAGGTAATTTTTAATTAGTGTTATCCGATTAAAATTAGCGAAAGTATTCTAGTTATTAGAAAAGTACAAAGGCGAGATTTTTCAATCTCACCTTTGTTTTGTAGTATTGAAAATTCTCACACTAACAATATTACGGATGAAAACTACGAAAT
>JBBSPJ010000243.1:0-6950 GCA_038258905.1 Cytophagales bacterium | reverse complement strand
GCCCACTTTATCTAAAATAGCCTCTAATTGCATTTCGCCCCAGTTGCCCTGTGCTTTAGAATCACCTTTTAGGGCTTTGGTAAGGTTCTCAGCTTCCTTGGTAATCTGCAGGTTCAATTCTTTTAGAGAAGTAATTTGTTCCTTTAGTGCGCTATTCCAAAGCAGATTTTCTTTGCTTGTTTTCTCGGCTCTTTCTTCAAACTTCTCTATTTTTTCCTTAAGGGGATTAAGTAATTCTCCAATATTCGTTTTGTTCTGATCGGTGAATTTTTTGCTTTTTTCCTCGAAAATATCTTGTGCTAAGTTTTTGAATTCGCTCTTAAACTGCTCTTGAATAGTTTTTAATTCACTCTTTTGCTCCTGGAGTTTTTCCTGTGAATTTTTATAATCCGATTCCAAACCAGCTAATTGCCTGGTAATCTGTAGATTCTTTTCTCTCTGAAACTGTAATTCTTTTTTCTCGGTAAGTAGGTCAGTTTTTAGGCTTTCTTTGTCATTTTTATTGAGGTTGAGTTGTAGAAGGAGATCTTGTTTATCCTTCTGCATTTGTTGAAATGCACCGTTCGACTGATTTTGGTATTTTACAATGAAATAGGCTAAAACAACTCCCAAAGCAATACCGGAAATAAACCATAATAATTCCATTCTGTAATTTAGTAAAGTGAAATATAGATAGCGAAGATTATGTCCTTAATATTTTTGGAAAATCTGTACATCTTAATGGTACTACCATAAATTTAGTGGTATGTCTGTTTTTTGTTTCCCAAATAGAAATCCAAAATGCCGTTAAGAAATTAATAAAGTTTACAGTTTAATCCACAGTGAGGACTTTCCCAATTTGGATGCTAACCTCTTGCATTGCCAGCCAAAGGCTGGTCAGCCCTTGGCTGATTTCTTTTTGTTCAAGTCATCGCAGTTTTGGAACTGAAGTTCATATGAGATAACTTGAAAGTACGAATCTTTCTGTAGCCTCAGTTTTTCTAACTCATCCCGATTCCGCTCCGCGGAACCACCCTTCTCTTTTTTTGAAGAGAAGGGAATATTTTCACCCTTCTTTGTAAATTAGTGATCCTAGTTCCTATGAAAATTTTAAAAGAAATTGTTGATTTACACGAGATTTCTCCCCTCTATCCTCGGGAGAGAGGGGAAGATTTGTCGAAGACAAATTAGGGGTGAGTTATAAAGCAGGCAGCTTGCAACTAACCAACAGAGGTAGTTCTATAGTAGCAAAAAGGAAAGAAAGAGCCTTAGAAATTATCAGTTAGAGAAGTGAAGTGGATAAAGCATTCTACCTAAATTAATTATTTTAGATATCCTAAATGTAGTTTTCCATTAAATTAACAGTAGAACCATCTTAAAAGCATTTAGGGTGATTTAGGGGGTGTTTCAATTACTTATTATAACCTCCTATGTATTTCACAAAATTATTTACTGCTTAAACTCGGCAGACAATTGATATCCAAACTCCTTGGAGGCATCTTTTGGTTTTAATGCCAACAAGTACATTTTAGTTTTTGCGGGTACATTAAAATTGTAGGGTAGCGTTTTGGTGCTTTCCATGTTTCTTAAGGTGATAATAAGTTTACCCTGTGTAGCCTTTGTAAATCCATTATCTACATAAATCAAGACATAATCACCGTAATTGGTTGAGGTAAATTCAATATCATTGTTTTTAGAGGATTTTTCCATCTTTAACTCAAAACCTTTTTCATCAAAACCTTCCGTAGTTTCTACCTCAAATTTTGGTTTTCCTTCATGGAAAGCATAATAATTACCTCCTTGCACCGGTATAATTTTGGATCCATCATATTGTAGGAACTTCACCGGTAATGAAATACTTTGAAAATTCTTACTGTACGATACCATAAAATGGAGGTGCGGTCCCGAACTCCAACCTGTATTGCCACTAATGCCAATTTTATCTCCTGCTTTTACTTTATCATCTACTTTTACTAAACTTCCATTTTGCACCAGGTGAACGTAATCTGCAATAGTGCCATCTTCATGGTAAATTCTAATATAATTGCCATCTTTTTCAAATTTAGGATCGCTGCCTCCAATATTAGAATCTTCCTTAACATCTATCACAATTCCTGCTCTGGCGGCATGCACTGCTGCTCCGGACTTTAAGTTGAAATCAACTGCATTAATGCCTTTGTGGGTGCCTGCTCCATTATATCCTTGCCCTACGCGTTCTTTGTTGCTATGGGCAAAAGGAAACCAATAGGCATAATCTTCATCTATTTTCAAATTAGGATCACCAATTGTAAATAGGTAATTGAAATCATAGGAAGTGCTGGCTTCTTTTATTTTATTAAGTCGTAAAATTTCTTGCTTCCTGGATTTTGCCGGTGCTACCGCTATATATTTACTTAAATCTTTATCAGGCTTTAAGTTTTTCAGTTCCCTAAAATTAAGTTGAATGGAATAAGGAACGGCTGCTTCATTGTCAGCATAAAAGATATACCCATTATCTGTTTTTTCCTGGTATACTTTAAGGTTTTTATTTTGAGCTAATAAAGTAGAGGAAATAAAAAAACTAAGAGTTATTAGAAATATATTTTTAAGAAATCTATTCATTACTTTCGTTCAATTTATTTTAAATTAAAGTTTTAATTAAAGCTAATAATATGCTCAACTAAAACAGTAAATGGTATTAAGCGATTTTAAGTTCAAGGAAGAGTAGCAAAAAGCATGCAAATGTTTAATCTGATTATTCAGTTACTTTTGGCTTAACAGTGCTTTTTTTAGTGCCTTTAAGATTTGATAGAGGCAATAAATAACTTAGGGTTATACTGGGAACCTGATTAGTAGAAATAGCAACGTTTTCTTTCAAAATATGACTTACTGGTAGGATATTGGCAAATCCAGTTTTAAAGCTACCTCCCACCTCTAAAGTGCCAAAGGTGAAATCGTAAGAAAAACTTGCTCCCATTACCAGACCAAAGTCACCTTTATTATCGGTCTCATAATTGTATCGCACAAATAACTGCTGTAAATCCTGATCATTTGCAAGAGTAGTGGTAGCGCTAATTGCATAGGCTGCATAGGCTCCTAAATCAATATTAAATTTCAATTTATTGTTGCCTACAATGGCCCAATGTAAGTAAACCGGGACTTCAATATAATTGATTTCGGTGAATAAAGAGTTGGTATTCACATTATTTCGCCTGGAGTATTGTAGCCAACCTTTACCACTATAGGCCAAATCCATTTGGATCCCTATTTTAGGTTGGTGCATGTAGCGATAAGTAATCCCAACATAAGGAGCCGTAAAAACACCCGACCTAAAGCTACGGGTATCGATGACAAAATCAGTAAAATTTACGAAAGGAATGTTTACTCCACCTTTTACTCCCAAGTAGGATTCTTGTGCAAAAATCTTCTGAGTAGAAAATAGAGATAAAAAAAGTATGAAAATGATGTATTTCTTTTTCATACCTAATTAACTTAAATTATAAATAGAAATTATGATTTGGAATCAGATTCGTTTTTTGTATTTCTGTTGTCAATAAACGCAATGGCGTTAATTAATCCTACAAGGGATACAAGAACCCAAAAAAATGTATTAGCGCCTTCAGTTACAGGGATGTCATAAAACATAATAAGTAGTATTTAATGTGATTGCAAAAATAGAATAAAGCTTGATGAGTAACAAATAAACCTTAATGATTTACTTCTTTATCAGATTGTTTTTCGAGGTCGAATAAATCATTTAAAACATCAATGAGTGTTTCGGCCTCACCTCTTTTACATGCAGCTTTCAATTGTAAAACTGGAAGTTTTATAATTTTTTGCATCATGCTCTTAGTCACTTTATCCACCAGATCATTTTCTGATTCGTTAATCTCTTTCAGAAACCGTGCCATTTCTTCCTGACGAATCTGCTCTAAGGCATTTTTCAGACTATTGATGGTGGGAGAAACAATCATTTCTTTTGACCAATCATTGAATTCTGCAATGGCCTCTGTAATTATATTTTCTACCTGAGGTATAGCTTTCACTCTCTTTTCAAGTGCAGCATCGGCTTTACTCTTAATGCTATCTACATTATAAACAATTGCGGCAGGATTTTCTTCTACATCAATTCCTACACTGCGGGGTACAGATAAATCTATGAAATATTTAAAGCTTAGAATATCTAATTCATCTACCTTGTTTTTAGTAAAGATTGGCGTTTCGGAACCAATAGAAGTGATGATAACATCAGCTTCATTTACAGCCTCCCAAAGCTCAGTAAAAGGATGCGTTTGAAAATTACATTCAGCAGCTAGCTTTTCAGCTTTATCTTCGGTTCTATTGGTAATTTTGACAGAGAGCTTGGTATTGCCTATCAAATTTTTGCAAACATCTTCACCAATCTCACCAACGCCTACTACTAAAATTCTTGGGTTAATGATTTCCGCTGTTAAAGTTTTTACTAATTCAGTAGCAGCATACGATACAGAAGCAGCTCCATCTCTGAAGGTGGTTTCCTGAATTACTCTCTTATTTGTGAAGAAGATAGTATGCATTAGCCTATGCAAAAAAGGCCCGGCCAACTGTAAATCGGCAGATGATTGATAAGCTCTTTTTACCTGACTTGAAATTTGTATATCACCTACTACCTGGGCTTCTAGTCCCATCGCAACATGAAACAAATGATGAATAGCTTTTTGATGATCATTAATAATATCGAAGAAGGGTAAAATATGATCAAAATTGCTGATACCTTTTTCAATGCCAATTAGCTTTATAATATCTTCGGTTAGCTCTTTTTCGCTTAAATAATAAACTTCCGTTCTGTTACAGGTAGATAATACCAAAACATCAGAAACAGAAGTGAATTCCTTAAAATAGTGAAGCAATCTTCCTACTGCCTCATCACTGAGGGAAACCTGCTCTCTTATTTGAATAGGAGCATTTTTGAAAGATAAACTTAAAGCCTTAAAATTCTGATACATAATATTTATTCCAATACACAAAATTAACAGTTATGAACCAAGAAAAGAAGTGGTAAACGCTGCTTTCACTTATTTATTATTTGTCTAAATAAGCGATTTATTTTCCAGTTTCTCAAGTAATTCCAACTGCAGATGTAACACAGACATGTTTAATTTAATTCACGATTATATAAATGTAAGCATAGATATTATTGATGATTCCATAGGGAAATACGTTATGTAATTTTAGCGCTTAAATTATAAGTAAATAGCTACACTATTATTTTTTTCAACAGATAAATTCACGAAATTCGTGCAAATTTTAGTTTATGAATACAGATACTTTATTGGTAATTGGTGCCGGAGGGCAATTAGGTACGGAATTGACTACTGAATTAAGAGCAATTTATGGAAGTACCAATGTGATAGCCACGGATATTCAAACTCCGGCTAGTAAGCAGCAACAAAGCGGCCCATTTGAGCAACTGGATGTTATGGACACCAAAAGGCTTGCTGGAATAATTGATCAGTATAAAGTAAATCAAATATATATGCTGGCAGCAGTTCTTTCTGCCAAAGGAGAACAGAATCCTCAATTTGCATGGCATCTTAATATGCAAAGTCTGTTGAATGTATTGGAAATAGCAAGAGAAAAGAAGTTGGCAAAAGTGTACTGGCCAAGTTCTATAGCTGTTTTTGGACCAAACTCACCTGTGGATAACACACCTCAGGATTGTGTAATGGATCCTAACACCGTGTACGGCATCAGTAAATTGGCTGGTGAGAGATGGTGCGAATATTATTTTCAAAAATATGGAGTAGATGTAAGAAGTTTAAGGTATCCGGGTTTAATTGGGTACAAATCGCTTCCGGGTGGTGGTACAACCGATTACGCAGTTGATATTTTCCATAAAGCATTAAATAAGGAGAAATTTGAATGCTATTTGTCTGCAGATACCTATTTGCCGATGATGTATATGCCGGATGCTATTAAAGCCACGATTGATTTAATGCATGCTCCGGCCGATCAAATAAATGTACGCTCAAGTTACAATGTAGGTGCTATCAGTTTCAGTCCGAAAGAGATTTATGAGGCAATTAAAAGGCATCATCCTGATTTTGAAATTAGCTATACACCTGATTACCGACAAAAAATTGCTGATAACTGGCCTAATAGCTTAGATGATAGTGCCGCTAATAAAGACTGGGGATGGAAACCTAAATATTTATTAGATGAAATGGTTGAAGATATTTTGGAGAATCTGCCGGTTTATCATTATTGATTTCAATTTCTACCCAAAGTTGAATTTCTTTCAATAATTTTCATTTCATAATTTTGATATATTTACATAAGTCTTTATTTTTAGGATTGATGTAACTATTATGCTTATGCTTTTCTCCCCAACCACAATCTAATATGTGGAAAGCTATCATTATCTGGTTAAGAAATTTCTTCGGATTTTCGCGAACGGAAGCCAATGGATTTGTGCTTTTATTATTTTTGATGCTGATCATTTTATTCGCGCCCTTAGTTACTAAAAAGATGCTATTGAACAAACAACCTAATTTGTTTTTAGCAAGTGATTACACAGAACTTGATAGTTTATTGCAAGTGATGGAGAATCAAATGAAGGAATTAACTCCTGCTGATAAAGGATTTCCTGTTAAAGATTACACAAAAATTGAACTGCATAATTTTGACCCAAATACAGCAAGCAGTAAAACACTACAAGCATTAGGCGTTCCTGAGTTTTTAGCTAAAAGGATGCTAAAATATCGCGATTTGGTAAAGCCATTTCAAAAAGCAGAGGATTTATTAACTATCTATGGAATGGACTCCTCTCTTTATCTCACTTTAAAACCCTATGTTAAAATTAAAGAGATTGAGTCTTTATCTTCAGAAGCCGAATCTGGGTATTCCGATTTTAGTAAAGATAGTTCCGATAAAAATGTAATCTCCAATCAAAAGTCACCTAAAAAATATGTGTTAGCCTCTATAGATATTAATCAGGCAGATACGGCCCAACT
>JBBSPJ010000242.1:0-6971 GCA_038258905.1 Cytophagales bacterium | reverse complement strand
GCCTTTTATGCAGCTCTTTGCGGAAACCAAGCAGCTGCTAAAAGAAAAGCTGGACATCCCGGCTGGTTATGAAATCGTCTTCGTGTCATCTGCTACTGAATGCTGGGAAATCATCTCACAATCCTTTGTGAAATCAGGCAGTTTCCATTGCTACAATGGTGCTTTCGGTGAAAAGTGGTTCGATTATGCTCAAAGAATTCATTCTAACACAAAAAGTAAAGCCTTTGCAGTAGAAGAATTACCAGATTTTCAGTCTATCCCTGCAGATTCGGAATTGTTAGCTTTTACACATAACGAAACTTCAAATGGTACGGCCTTGCCTAATCATTTTCAGGAGTTGGTAAGGGAAAAATTCCCTAATTCATTAATTGCTTATGATGCTACTTCTTCCATGGCAGGTTATGAACTCAAATGGTTATTAGGTGATATATGGTATGCTTCCGTACAAAAATGCTTTGGTTTACCTCCTGGTTTAGCAATAATGATTGTGAGTAATAATGCAATAAAAAGGGCTCAGGTTTTAGGTGATAATAAATTCTACAACTCTTTCAACTATGTTTTAAGTAATGCAAACAAAAATCAAACCCACCATACCCCAAACATTAGCAATATTTTTCTATTAAATCGTACATTACAAAATCGTGATTCCATCAATATTATTCACTCACAATTATTGAAGAGGAAGCAGAATTTTTTAGATGAAATTTCTCGTTTTGATAACCTTTCAAATTTCACAAACATAAGTGATTTGCAATCAGATACAGTTTTTTGTCTTACTGCAGAAAATGACCTGATTACCAACCTGAAATCAGCTGCAAAAAACAAAGGTATTATTATTGGGAATGGATATGGAGATCTTAAGAATGGTAGCTTTAGAGTAGCAAATTTTCCTGCAATATTACAAACGGAATTTGAGCAGCTCACTTTATTTCTAAGCAACTTCTTTAAAAGGTATTGATACCTCATTTTGTTATCTTACCTTTGCGCGAATTTTTAGACAAAACTTCGTAAATGCTTAATTTTAAAGAAATTATTTCTGTATCTCTTATCTTGTTTTCAGTGATTGATATCCTGGGTTCTGTTCCTATAGTAATTGATTTACGAAAGAAACTAGGTCATGTGCAATCAGGGAAAGCCACCATTGTAGCAGGCCTTATTATGATTGGCTTTCTGTTTTTAGGCGAATCTATCCTTAAATTATTTGGTATAGATATCGCATCATTTGCTATTGCAGGAGCAATCGTAATGTTTTTAATTGGATTAGAAATGGTACTGGGAGTAACTATATTTAAACATGAAGAAACCTCTGCTTCCAGCGCATCCATCGTGCCAATTGCCTTCCCTTTAATTGCAGGTGCAGGCACCATGACTACTCTTATTTCTTTAAGAGCTGAATTTTCGCAAATAAATATTATTGTTGGGGTAGTGCTTAACCTTATATTGGTTTTTATCGTGCTTAAAACCTGCGGCTGGCTGGAAAGAAAAATTGGTCAGGCAGGATTTAGTATATTGCGAAAGGTTTTTGGGATCATCTTATTAGCCATCTCAATTAAATTATTTAAAAACTTCTTTTAATGATTACAATCTACACAGACGGATCAGCTTTGGGTAATCCCGGACCGGGAGGATATGGAATAGTAATGCGTTTTGGAGAAAAGAAAAAGGAAATTTCCGCGGGCTTTAGAAAAACCACTAATAATAGAATGGAATTATTGGCTGTGATTACAGCCCTTGAGAACTTAAAAACAAATAAATATCCTGTACATATTTACAGCGATTCTAAATATGTGATTGATTCAATCAGTAAAGGATGGCTCAATAATTGGGTTAAAAAGGGTTTTAAAGATAAAAAAAACGTTGATCTGTGGAAAAAATACCTAACGGTTGCTCAACCATATCAAGTAATTTTCCATTGGGTGAAAGGACACGCAGGTAATCCCGACAACGAAAGATGCGATAGATTAGCCGTTGAAAAAGCAGAAAATGGACCTCATGCGGTTGATAAAGAGTTTGAATCAAGTAAAAATTCATCTAACCTTTTTGGGGCTTAGTCGTTTCAATGACCTTAATTAGTTATTAATTCATTTAACTGTAAATTTTAATTAAAGAGATTAAATTATGAAAAAGAGCTTATTTTTTATTGGATTGTTATGTATCCTTTTCACCACAGAATCTTTTTCGCAGGATTATAAAAGATCCATTGGATTAAGAGGTGGGTACCCTACAGCACTAACAGGAAAGTTTTTCACGAGTCAAACTGTAGCCTTGGAAGGTATGTTAAGTGGGTACAGAGGAGGTTTTGAGTTTACGGGCTTATACCAAATTCATGCCAATGCTTTTGATGTACCCTATTTAAGCTGGTATTATGGCCCTGGTTTTCATATTGGTGCATTTAATAATAGATATGATAACTACTATTACAGAAACAGAGATGGGGATGGTTTTATAATAGGTGTTGATTTCATTTTAGGATTAGAGTACACTTTAACGGACATTCCATTTGTTATTGGTGTAGATTTTAAACCTGGTTTGGATATTGCTCCGGGTATATGGTTTAACCCAGGAGCTGGAGTTTCCTTAAGATTCTATTTTTAAAAAATAATCTTTGCATTAAACATAAAAAAAAGGTGCTTTTTGCGCCTTTTTTTATGTCTTATTCATAAAATTGTAAAAGTTTTTAAATGAGAAAAATGAATTAATGTCAGTTTTTCAATTTAAGCAATTTAGTCTTGTACAGAAAGAAAGTGCTGCCAAACTCACTACAGACGCTACTATTTTTGGGGCATGGCTTCCTATTGAAAATGAAATGAAATCAGCTTTAGAAATTGGCACTGGTACAGGCATACTTTCTTTAATGCTGGCTCAAAGGTCAAAATTAAATTTACAGGCTATAGAAATTGAGGAGCATGCTTACAGGGAAGCCCAAAATAACTTTTTATCATCTCCATGGTCAGATCGATTAAAAGCAATTCATAAAGATTTTAAGCATTATCGATCTGATAATAAATATGATCTTGTATTTTCTAACCCTCCGTTTTTCACCAACAGTTTACAATCTGACATTAACTCAGATAAAAATACTGCTTACCATACTAATCAACTTTCTTTCAAAGATATTTCCAAGGGTATAAATCAATATTTGAAGGATTTAGGTAAGGCTTATGTCATGCTACCTGAGTATGAAATGGGTCTTTTTAGCGATTTATTGAGGCAAAATGGTTTTCATATTCATTATACTTTATTCATTCATCATAATATTTATAAGCCTGCATTGAGAGTAATTCATGGTTTTTCAAGAGAAAAAATTTCATCTTCGAGAGAAGATAAAATATTTATTCGGGATGAAAACAATGATTTCCATCCCGAATATGTTAAATTATTAAAGCCTTTTCTTACTATATTTTAGCAAGCCCTAACTATGTGTTTCTTTAATAGACACTCCATGCTCTACTAATTCAGCTAAAATAGGGTCATAAATCTCTTTTCTTATTGGAATATGAACGCCCCTCAAGTTGATTTTACCATTTAGAATGTTTTTAACGGCTATACCCAATGGTAATCCTACCGTTTTAGCCATTGCTGTTTCATTTTCGTCTTCCCCGTAAGAAATAATAGAAGAATCTAATTGAAGCGTTTGCCCATTTAATTCATA
This sequence comes from Cytophagales bacterium, assembly GCA_038258905.1. GTDB lineage: Bacteria > Bacteroidota > Bacteroidia > Cytophagales > Cyclobacteriaceae > Marivirga. Next base: position 3,319 of record JBBSPJ010000242.1, on the reverse strand, counting down.
TTCAAATTGATGCTGCATCACTATCATATCCTTATCTCCCGGGCTAAGGCTTAATTTCTTCTCCATTAAAGCTTGGGTTACCTGGGCAGGGCTACCATTTTTAATAGGTAATTGAGTTTGATCAAAAATCCCTAACCATTTCAATTTTTCAAATGTTTCTGAGTTTTTCTGAATCCCTACATATTCGCATAATTTATCTTCAACGGTTTGCAAACCATCATATTTCAAGAAAGAATTAATGAAATCTCGATGAGTCATATTTTCCAATCCCTCCATTTCGTAGGTATCATCTGTAATTCCTAATTGAACAAAAACATTCCAGGCAGCTGAGAAACCTACTTTTCTTAAGGTGCCTCTTAATAAAGTAGGGATATCCTCTAAGCCGTATACTTTTCTGTAGGATAAGGAATCTCTATTCGGATAACCTTCAAAGTCACCTAATCCGTCCACATAAATGGCATCAAGTCTTTTAAATAATTGATGGTAAGGCACATATTTGTATCTCCCATTTCTTATAAATTTGGCAGCTCCTTGTCCTGCTAAAACCACATTTCTTGGGTTCCATGTAAATTTATAATGCCAAGGGTTATTATCACTTTCGGGAGCCACTAATCCACCGGTAAATGATTTGAACGATGTTAGTTTACCTCCTTTATTTTTAATTTCGTCTATAGCCGCCATTGCAGTCATATGATCAATGCCAGGATCTAAACCACACTCCATTAAAATGATGATGTTTTTAGCTTTAGCTATTTCTGAAAGCTGATTAATATCCTTGTTGTTATAAGAAGCGGTAACCAAATGCTTACCTAAATCAACACATACTTCAGCTACTTTAAAATGTAAATGCGCAGGCAACATAGAAATAACCAAATCTGCCTGGCCTACTTCTTCTTTAGTTTGTATAGTATTTAAAATATCAAATTGGATGGTGCTCACTGAAGGGTGCTTATCGGCTTTTTCATTTGCTAAATTGATATCAAAATCACCTAATCTGATTTGCCATTGCTCTTTTTCTGCATTTTGTTTTAAATATTTTAACAAGGAGGTGGTTGATCTTCCTGCTCCTAATACCAGTATTTTTTGCATAGTTAAATTTTTTCTTCGGCACAAAGTTATAAATCTGATGACGCCAAAAAATTCCTAATGTCATTAATTCATATTTTCTGTCAAATTGCTTAAAAATTTCGAACATATTTAATTAATCATTGCAGATGTAATTTATAAATCTTAATATTAGAGTGATTAAACATTGGAATAATTATATGACGTAAACTTAATTATTGTAGCGGTTAAGCCTATGATAGAATTTAAATGATTGATATTATCCTTTAAATTACATTATTATCATACATAGAAATCAATAATTATTTATTTTTTCGTAATTAACACTCTGAAACACGATGTTTAGGTAATTAATTTGGCTATATAATTAGCTGTCAATGCATTACCCGATGTATTGAAAGAATTTAGGAATAATTAATGAAACAAATATTTATAGATAAACTGATACAAAATCCACTATGATCAGACAGGATATAGAAATATCAGATTTAAGGCGAATAACAGAATTGGTAAAGGAGCAATACAAATATGACTTTACCAATTATGCCATGTCGTCCTTTCGTAGAAGAATACTCAGAATCATGGAGCTATATAAATTTAGCTCGGCAGATTTATTAATAAAAAGGTTAAAGGATGACAGATCATTCTTTGATGAATTTATATCTGAAATTACTGTGAATGTTACTGAAATGTTCAGAGACCCTTCTTTCTGGAGGGAGCTACGAGATAATGTGATCCCCAACATTTTATTGAATCATAATACCATAAGTATATGGCATGCAGGTTGTTCCTCTGGTGAGGAAGTATTTTCAATGGCTATTTTACTTAAGGAAATGGGTATTTTAAATAAAGCAAAAATTATTGCTACTGATATTGATAAGGTAATACTTGATAAAGCCAAATTAGGCCATTATTCCATGAAAAACATGGAATTGAATGAAAAGAATTATATAAGGTTTGAAGGTAAGTCTAGTTTTAAAGATTACTTCACGGAAAGCAATGGCAAAGCGGTGATGGATAAAACGCTTATTGAAAATGTATCTTTCCGGGAGCACGATTTAGTACAAGGTGTGGTATTTAATAAATTTGATTTAATACTATGCCGAAATGTAATGATATACTTTAATCAAAATTTACAAAATGAGGTATTGAAGAAGCACCATGAAAGCTTATTTAAGTATGGATATCTGGTGATTGGTTCAAAAGAGTCTCTGATTTGGTGTGAAATTGCCAATAAGTTCATTGTAGTGAACAATGAAGAGAAAGTGTATAAAAAAATTAAAGACTAATATCAGTAAACGGATATTCAATGGGTCGATTCAACCTCGATAATAAGTATAAGGCCATAGTAATAGGTGGGTCTGCAGGAAGTTTTCAAGGCATTACGCAAATATTGTCTGCACTTCCGGCCGATTTCAGCTTGCCTATAATTATGTGCCTTCATAGGTTGAAACATGTGAGAAATGGTTTTGTAGAAGCGCTCTCAATTAAGAGTATAAAGCCGGTGGTAGAGCCTTACGACAAGGAAGGAATTAAAAAAGGAAAAGTTTATTTAGCCCCGGCTAATTATCACTTGTGTATTGAATTAGGAAATACATTTGCACTTTCTACAGAGGAAATGTACAATAATTCAAGACCTTCTATAGATATTACGCTCGACACAGCGGCTTATACCTATAAAGACAAGCTGATAGGTATATTATTATCGGGCGCTAACAGAGATGGTGCACTAGGTATGAAAAGAATTAAGGATAGAGGAGGTTTAACCATCATTCAAAACCCAGAGGAGTGTATGATAGATACAATGCCTAATGCAGCTAAAAGTATTACTGAAATAGATTATACTTTAAACGTAAAAGAAATAATCCAATTTTTAACAGAACTGGATAAATTATATAAATGATTGATGATTTATGAAAGCTATTAATCTATATTTGGTTGGCTTTTGATAATACGGATGTAATAATTAAAAGTATTTTGATTACAGAAAATAATCAAACATCTTTAAATTTTGAGTTATGAATGTGTGGATTATTGAAAAGATATTGAAAGGATGATAATATTAGGCAAATTATTCGAGCATTCATGTAAAAGCTTAGATTAACAAGTTTGAAAGCGCAAAATCATATGATAACTTTATAAAAAAATTAAGACAGGTAAAATCCTTGTAAGTAAATAGCAGATAGCTTTAAAACCTGGATTGACAGATAAATTAAACGAATGAAAGCACTTTATAAAAATTTGGCATTAATTC
>JBBSPJ010000241.1:0-6989 GCA_038258905.1 Cytophagales bacterium | reverse complement strand
TTTTAAAGGTACATAAAAGCTAATATTTTTCAGGCTAGATTATCATACAAATCCAATTTTTTATACATTAGGAATTCATTTCACGAACTTCAACTTATGAAATTTATAAAATTCTTGTTTCCATTTATCATTACAGTTGCACTAATTGTAGGATTAAATGAAAAATGGGGTCAGGTGCCACCATTAGGCAAATTTTTAAATCCATACAGCGGATTCTGGGTAAACGCTGTTCATAAATCAATAAGTTTTGATGAAGAGGTAAACATTGAAGGCCTTGACGACCAAGTGATAGTATATTACGACACTTTACTTATTCCTCATGTTTTTGCCAATAACAACAATGACTTATATCTAACCCAAGGTTATGTTACAGCCTTAAACAGGTTATGGCAAATGGAATTTCAGACACATGCTTCGGCCGGTAGGATTTCCGAGATTATTGGAGAAGACGGACTTATTTTTGATAGATACCAGAGAAGAAACGGATTGCTTTATGGTGCTGAAAAGGGCCTAAATATGATGGAGGAAGACCCCGTAATAGGCCCCCTAATAAGTGCTTACACAGAAGGTGTGAATTCCTATATTAATTCACTAGATTACGGAAGCTTACCTTTAGAATACAAATTGCTTGATTATAGGCCTGAACCATGGACTAATCTAAAATCAGCATTACTATTGAAATATATGGCCAATGATTTAGCAGGGAGCGATTTAGATATTGAAAATACACAATTACTTAAAATGCTGGGCAAAGAAAGATTTAAGTTCCTATTTCCTGACAGATATGCCAACATGGATCCTGTAATTCCCAGTACAAAGAAATGGAAATTTAAGCCCCTTGAAGTTAGCAGACCAGACTCAGTAGAATTTCCATTGGTTTTTCCTGATGAAGAAGGGCCACAACCCAATCCTGATAATGGAAGTAATAATTGGGTAGTATCAGGTAAAAAAACGAGCTCGGGAAAAGCAATACTCGCAAACGATCCACATTTAGGCTTGAATTTACCTTCAATTTGGTATGTAATGCACCTCAATGCTCCAGGTATTAATACCTATGGAGGCACACTGCCTGGGGCTTTAGGCGTTATTATTGGTTTTAATGACAGCATTGCATGGGGCGAAACGAATGCCACCCGAGATGTAAGGGACTGGTATCATATCCAATTTAAAAACGAAGACAGGTCTGAGTATAAATACGATGGAAGATGGCTAAAGACACAGAAAAAAATTCAAACTTTTAAAGTTAGAGGAGCCGATGAATTTATTGATACCATTTATTATACACATCATGGCCCAATTGTTTATGATGAAAACTATCTGGCTGAGAATGCTAAGGCAAATTTTGCATTGAGGTGGACAGCACATGATCCTTCGAATGAACAACTGACTTTTCATTTACTCAACCGGGCTAAAAACTATGAGGATTATGAAAAAGCACTTACATATTATGATTGCCCTGCTCAAAACTTTGCATTTGCCAGTGTGCAAGGAGATATAGCTTTATGGGTGAACGGAAAATTTCCACTTAGATGGAAAGAACAAGGTAAGTTTATCATGGATGGTTCCAGGTCTGACATGGACTGGAATGGGTTTATCCCACATGAGCATAACGCTTTCATGAAAAACCCTGAGCAAGGATTTTTGAGTTCCGCCAATCAAATTCCAGTGGATAGCACATATCCCTATTACCACTATGATAAAGGTTACGAGCATTATAGAAATAGAAGAATTAACACGCAACTAAGCACATTAAAAAACATTACAATAGAAGATATGATGCGTTTGCAAACAGATAATTATAGTCTATTTGCTTCTGAAATACTTCCTGCCATGTTGGATAGTTTAGATGTTTCCAAATTTAATGAGGTACAAAAAGAAGCCTACAGTAAGTTAAGCAATTGGAATTTCATTAGTAGCAAAGACGCAGTAGCACCCACCTATTTTGAAATTTGGTGGAATGAAGTTTACAAAAACCTATGGGATGAATTCAACGATAGCGATACCTATTTGAGAAAACCAGAATTACCTGTAACTGTGGAAATATTAAAAGGCAATCCTAATGATCCATATATTGATAATAAAAACACTGATAAAACAGAAACCATAACTGATTTGTACAGAGCAGGTTTTATTAAAGCGGTAGATTCTATAGAAACATGGAAAAATGAAAAAGAACTTGATTTAACATGGAGTAATTTTAAAAATACCACTATTCTACACTTAGCCCGATTACCAGCTTTTAGCACAGAAAGAGTTCCTATTGGAGGAAACAGACATATTGTAAATGCCACATCAGGAAGACATGGAGCGTCCTGGAGAATGATTGTTTCAATGGAACAGCCTATAAAAGCGTATGGGGTGTATCCCGGAGGGCAATATGGAAATCCTGGAAGCTATTATTACGACAATATGATTTCCACATGGAGTAAAGGAGAATACTACGAATTAGATTATAATCCTCAAGCATCCAAATTAAAAAATATAATCTTTACTCAAAAATTAATTCCCGGCGAACAATGAAATTTTTAATAAGAACAGTAATTATAGCCATAGCGGCTCATTTTGCATTATTATATTTTCCCTGGTGGAGCATAGCCTTTTGTGGATTTTTTGCAGGTGCCTTACTTTCCGGATCAAACTTTAGCTCCTTTTTCAGTGGATTTTTAGGGATAGGCTTACTTTGGATGGTGCAGGGATTTATAAAACAAAATAGCGGAGGGCCGCTTACTGATAAAATTGCTACTTTATTCACTTTACCTAATGGGGTATACATGGTTATGATAACCACATTAGTAGGTGCCATGGTTGGAGGATTTGCTACACTATCCGGACTAAGATTCAGACGAATGTTTAAAAAAGAAAAAACCCAAAGAGGACTTTATAGATAAAGACACTTTGGGTTTAATAAATTTGTTTACCAAATAGTATTTTAGAGTAATTTTACCCCTGTAGCAACAAAATTGTAACTCTGCTCCGGCTCTGTAATAGCTAAAACTTCCTCTTCTGTTTTACCTTCGTCTTCAGCAAAATGTCTTAAAGTAGCTACATCAGTTTCAGTGTATTTCACTTGTCCGGTAAAAATAACCTCTCTGCCTGCTATATCTTTAGGCACAAAAAAACCATAATCTTTAAATGTTACCCTCATGGACTCTCCATTGTCTAAATCGATAGTCATCCAACAGCCTTTTGCCTTACACACCTCATTTACAGTACCTTTTAAAGTAGCCTCAACTGAATCTTGTGGAGCTAAATCAACTATTACAAGGTTCGGGTTTTTAGCATTTTCTATTGCAAAAGGCTCACCAAACATAGTAGAGTCAGCAAGCACTTCTTGTGTAGCATCAGCAGTGGCTTCTTCCTTATTATCATTCTTTTGATCTGTACATGCTGCAAAGGTCAAAGCCAATGAGACAGCAAAAATTTTAAGTTTAGTCATTTGATTTTTTCTTATTTCCGAATACGAAGATATTTATTTATTCGTTAAAATAAAATGATTATCCCATGCAACTATTTTGAGTTTGGCACAATCATTGTAATGTTATCAAACATAAGTTAAAATATGAAAATGAGTATTTCGAAAAAGAAACAAAAAGGACTTATACTACTGATTGGAATTATCGTAGGTGTTTTCATATTTTTTGGAGGATTTAAAGCAAATAAAAATATTAGTGAGAGCAGTAAGGAAAAGGTAAAAGTTGAGGTTAAATCAGTTATTACCCCTGTTCTATACCGCTTTTTTAGTTAGTTTATAGTTTAGTGATTAGTTGGTTAATGGAAAAAGGGTGTCGAAAGACACCTTTTTTTTTGAAAAGATTTTATATTTTATTCCTTCCGACCTTAAAAGCCTTATTTTTGCAACTTCATTATCATAACAAAGTATAATATTTAGCAAAATGGCAGATTATCAATTCAGAGCTACAGAAAAAAAATGGCAAGCCTATTGGGAAGCAAACAAAACTTTTAATGCAAAAGACCAATTTGATAAACCCAAGTACTATACTTTGGACATGTTTCCTTACCCTTCAGGAGCAGGTTTGCATGTTGGTCATCCTTTAGGGTACATTGCTTCAGATATTGTTGCGAGGTTCAAAAAGCAACAGGGCTTTAATGTATTGCACCCAATGGGCTTCGATTCTTTCGGTTTGCCAGCAGAACAATATGCTATTCAAACCGGACAACACCCGGCCATTACTACCGAGGAAAATATAGCTCGATACATTGAACAGCTCAAAAATATAGGATTTGCCTACGATTGGGACAGAGAAGTAAGAACCAGTGATCCAAAATTTTATAAATGGACGCAATGGATTTTTATGCAGCTATTCCACAGCTGGTATGATACCCAAGAAGATAAAGCCAGACCTATCTCTGTATTAATAGAACATTTTGAAAAAACAGGTAATCAAATAATTAAAGCAGTCTCTGATGAAGACACTCCTAATTTTAAAGCCAACGATTGGCTACATTTCTCAGAAGAAGAACAGCAAAAAATATTACTAAAATACCGTTTAGCATTTTTATCAGAAGCTGTGGTCAACTGGTGCTCGGCAATGGGCACAGTGCTTTCAAATGATGAAGTTAAAGATGGATTCAGTGAAAGAGGTGGTTTTCCTGTAGAAAGAAAGAAAATGATGCAGTGGAGTATGCGTATCACTGCCTTTGCTAATAGATTATTGGAAGGATTAAATAAAGTAGATTGGCCAGAACCTGTGAAGGAAATGCAGCGCAACTGGATTGGCAAATCTATAGGTGCTGAATTGAGTTTTGAATTAGCTGGGGATGCTAATAACACCAATAACCCCTCCCTTAATCCCTCCCCGAAGGAGAGGGAGACGCCCGGCTATGTGACTGGTGATCCTGCAGTGTGGGAGCATCTTAAAAAATTCAGTAGAGATAATAGAAAAAATCCAACTGAAGAAGAAGATTCTTTCTGGCAAGAAGTCCGAAGTAAGAAAACTGGTTTTAAATTTAGAAGACAACATCCAATTGGTCATTTTATAACTGATTTTGTTTGCCTGGATAAAAGAATTGTAGTTGAACTAGATGGAGAAGATCATAAAAACAACAAAGAATACGATAACCTTAGAACTGAATACTTAAACTCATGTGGATTCAAGATTATCAGATTTTGGAACAGTGAAATCAAAAAAGATCTTTCGGCAGTTATAAATAAAGTAACCGAAGAATTGCAGAGCTCCCCCTCTCTCTCGGAGAGGGGGCTGGGGGGTGAGGCTTCAAAGCAAGATGAAGTCGACTCAGTTGCCAATTCTACTATAAACCCCTCCCTTAATCCCTCCCCGGAGGAGAAGGAGACTGAAGATCTTCAAATAAAAGTTTTCACCACCCGTGTCGACACTATTTATGGCGTAACCTTTATGGTATTAGCTCCTGAGCATGAATTAGTGGAAAAAATAACCACAGAAGATCAGAAAAAAACGGTAGAAGACTATGTTAAAGTAGCGAAAAACAGATCAGAGCGCGAACGGATGACAGAGGTAAAACGCGTTTCAGGTGTGTTTACCGGAGCTTATGCCATTCATCCGTTTAGTGGAGAAAAGATTCAGGTATGGATTGGTGATTATGTATTGGCAGGCTATGGCACCGGTGCAGTGATGGCAGTACCATCAGATGATGAAAGGGATTTAGCCTTTGCAGAGCATTTCAATCTACCTGTGAGGGAAGTGGTGGAAGACGGAAAAATCGTGAATTCTGAATTCCTGACCGGTTTGCCTATTAAAGAGGCCATTGCTAAAGCAGTTAACTATATAGAAGAAGAAGGCATTGGCAAAGGTAAAATCAATTTCAGAATGCGGGATGCTATCTTTAGTAGACAGCGCTACTGGGGTGAGCCTGTACCTGTTTATTTCAAAAATGATGTGCCTTATCTGTTAGGTGAAGAGCAATTACCTTTGGAGTTACCGGAAGTAGATAAATATTTACCTACTGAAGATGGTGAACCGCCCTTAGCCAGAGCAAAAAATTGGAAAACAGCAGAAGGCTATGAATTAGAGAAAAGCACTATGCCGGGATGGGCAGGCTCAAGCTGGTACATGTTCCGCTATATGGATCCGCACAATACCGGTGAATTTGTAGCATCCGAAAAACAGGATTACTGGAAAAATGTAGATTTATATATTGGAGGTTCAGAGCACGCTACGGGACACCTTCTATATTCCCGCTTCTGGACTAAATTTTTATTCGATTTAGGTTATATCAACATAGATGAACCCTTTCAGAAAATGATTAACCAGGGGATGATTCAGGGCAGAAGTAATTTTATTTACAGAGTAGAGGGCAAAAACACTTATGTCTCTAAAAACCTCGCTGATCAATATAAAACGCAGACTTTACATGTAGATGTGAATATCGTTTATAATGATGAATTAGATATTGAGAAATTCAGAAGATGGAGATCTGAAAATGCTGATGCCGAGTTTATTTTAGAGGATGGTAAATATATCTGTGGAGCAGAAGTAGAAAAAATGTCCAAGTCGAAGCACAATGTAGTAAACCCTGATGATGTAATTGAGCAATATGGGGCAGATACATTGCGCTTGTACGAAATGTTTTTAGGTCCGCTGGAGCAGTTTAAGCCGTGGAATACCAATGGTATTGATGGCACATCTAAGTTTTTAAAGAAATTATGGCGCTTATTTCATAATGTAAAAGGTGAATTTGATGTTTCAGCTGCGGAACCCGGTAAAAAGGAATTGAAAGCTTTGCATTTAGCTATTCAAAAGGTGGAGTACGATATCGAGCATTTTTCTTTTAACACTTCTGTGAGCACTTTTATGATCTGTGTAAACACTTTGACAGACCTGAAATGCAATAATAGAGCAGTATTATCAGATTTAGTAAGGGTAATAGCCCCTTATGCTCCACATATTTGTGAGGAGTTATGGGAAATGTTGGGTAATAAAGGGAGTGTTTCAGAGGCTGGGTGGCCTAAATTCAATCCGGAATTAATAAAAGAAGATGACTTTACTTAC
>JBBSPJ010000240.1:0-7085 GCA_038258905.1 Cytophagales bacterium | reverse complement strand
GCTGTATTGGCCATTTCCGGTCTGGCTTTCGTCTGACCTAAGCAGGATCTTAGGTCAGTACCGCAATGCTATTAAGTTAAGCTTTTTTTAGACCCCCAGCCAAAGGCTGGCAGGCTATCCTTGCATCCTTCCCCGAAGCGAGAAGGAAGTATTGTCTTAACTTAATAGCATTTGGTCAGCACCGTCAGGTCAGACCGGTTTTATTAAGAAAACGCTTGCTTTTCCTGCCTCTCTATGTCCCGCATTGAATAGCGGTTTAATTTACCTACAATCGATGTCGGCACGTTGAAAACGTCAGACATCTTTAGCATAGCACTCAGCCAACATAATTCCTTAGCCAGCTTACATGGTATAATTACAAGTCTGACCTCAATGAGGTGCCGACTTGGAGCCTGCGTTAAATCTGATATTATCAAGTTCTATCAGTCGCTGTATTGGCCATTTCCGGTCTCACTGTCGTCTGACCTAAGCAGGATCTTAGGTCAGTACCGCCAGGTCAGACCGGTTTAAATTGTGTTTTGGCAATTGCTTTGGCAACACCATTTTTATGAGAGAAGGTCTGTATAGTCTGACCAAAATAACCGAAAGCATTATTTCAAAGAGAGATGGAAATTTTGAATGTGTTCTATATAATGGTTGTGCAATGTAGCAATATGACTTGACGCGTACTTCTCTTTTGAAAAGCTTATACTGTAAGGGTCAAACTTCTACTGATCACCTACCTTTCTACACATTTCAATAGTTTTTTCCTTACCAGATAAGGCACTATTTTTAATTTCAACTACCAAGCCTTGCACCGCCTCATTTTCAAAAACAAAATAATAGGTAGCTTCTGAATAGTTTATTCTCGATGAGCTTGTATTGCGGTTTTTGTTTTACTGACATTGCCTGAATCTTGAAAGCAATAAAATATGCTTCAATCACTACTGCTTATTATGAGTAACTAGTACTAGTCTGCTAGCTATCTCTCCTGCAACCTTTTATATTCCCCTAGCTGCATTAAAGAGCAACCTATTCTGTAGCCTTTACTGTAATAATCTACTTATTTTTCAATTTTTTGATTTCATCCGCCAGCACTGGTATATTATTTTGAATTATACCCCACAGCATTTCAGGTTCTACCGAATCATACGCATGTGAAATTATATTGCGTAAACCAATGATGTTTTTAGAGGAAGTAATTTCTACATTGGGTTCCATTTCCACAATTTTTCTAATCGCTTCTCCAATAATTTCTAAATCTCTCTCGACAGCCCTTTGGATAATTATATCTGTAGAAAAGTTGTGAAAATTATTACTCGTTTTCAGTTTTATTTCTTCAATCTCTGCAATCACACTTTCTACATCCAGTATATATTTGAGCAGTTTAAGCTGCATAAAGGTCTACTTTGGTATGATAAATTTCCTCCTTCAAAACAGGGTTTTTCAGAGACTTTATGGAAAGGATATCCACTTTTCGATTGAGAATCTGCTCCAACTTTTCGAGTAGTGAAAAGTAATTGTCTGCGTAATCCAAAACTTGTATATCTTTAGAAAACTGAACAAGAAAGTCAATATCACTTTCTTGGGTCAGTGACCCTTTTGCGGCAGAACCAAAAAGAGACACAGAGTCAACCTGATGCTCTTTGCACACAGAAATAATCTCTTCAAGCTTATTTTTTACTAGTGAATCCATTTATTCAAAGATAATTGAAATTTTGAATGAATCCTACGTTCTGTTTTCTGATTTTAAACAGAAAGAACTGCTGAAATAAGACAAAATTCAGACAGTGAAAAAGAGAAGCAGGTAGGTTAAGAATTAAACAATAATAGTGCAAATCGCAGCTTTTAATTAAGAAACTACCCATACACTAACTTCTTAGGCTTAAGCAGCTCTGGCTACTCATGAAAAATTAAAATATGCTCAAAAATGGAGTTGGCTGATTTCAATGGGTGTTTCTTAAGTTTAAGATTTAAGTGCAAAACCTCCGTAAAGAGAAATTTCACTGAGTATTGAGGTTTTAACTAAAGTTCTGAATTTTTAGAGCCAAATTTTATTTTTAATCTTTTGCATACTATATAACTAGCTCTGATGGCTAGTTGCTATGCTGCCTGATTTTTAACTCACCCCTTATTTTTCTTCGAAAAACCTTTCCCTCTCTTCCAAGAATAGAGGGGAGGAGTCTCGTTCAAATTTATATCTTTCTTCAATTTCAAATTTGTCAGTAAATTCAAAGCTTTGAAGGATTGTTTTCAATATTCCCTTCTCTTCAAAAAAGAGAAGGGTGGCACACCGTAGGTGTGACGGGATGAGTCAGAAAAACTGAGGGTGCAGAAAGATTCGTACTTTCAAGTTATCTCCTTCGAGTTTAAGTTGTCAGCCAGCTGACCAACAGATAGCTGGAATCCCTAAAATGAATAAGGCCGGTCCTTCTAATGGAAAATCGTCTTACCACTAAATTAATGGTAGTACCAAAATAATGAATAAAGGGTAACTGGCACAATCGGACGCTTTCGCCATTAGGATATCCATTGCTTTACAGAAAGGACAAAGTTATTACTCCTCTATGCATTTTTAATTATACCGAATTCGGTATAATTAGAATCAGCAACAATACATTTCATTTAATCCTTAAACTCCGGTTTCCTTTTTTCTAGGCTCGCTTCAAATGCTTCCAAGCCCATAGAACAAGATGATACTTTCTCTTATAAGAGCTTAACCTTGTATCAGCAAATTCATATTATCAGATTATAAAGCAAAGCAGAATTACTTTCATCTCGATTCTATTATAGATTCAATTTGAATTTTTAGTTTCTTAGAATCCTTCACTACCCTTTCATAGTATTGCAGCTTTTGGTCTATTAAAGATTCATAAATAATGAGCTTGTTTCTTAAAACTATTAATTCTCCTTCATTGACCACTTGCATGTCTACAAAATCTAAGTTGTCCATATACCAGGTTAGCAATTCGTTTGAAAGAAAATCTGCTTGGCGTGCCCCTCTATCTATACTTTCGAGCACTGCGCCTTCATAATAATCCGCCAACTCTTTCTGTAAGGATAGGTCATCGATTAAACTCAATTTTCCGGAGGACTTCATGGAGCTGTAGGTGGAGCTTGACGGTTGGTAATTCTGTAATTCAATAACGCGTCCCAACTGATCCTCATTGCCTGCTAAGCTATCTACCAACAATAACTGCAGCACATCTCCTATTATCTTCTGATCTTCCTCATTTTCGGGAATCTGCTCCTCTTCATAGGTTTCAATATCGTAGGTAAGGTCATTTAGCAAAGAGGTCATCAATACAATGCTTTCTTCTCTATCTTGGTTCGCTTTAGTCCTTTCGTTCATATAAAAGGCGAGGTAAACGCCTATAATGATGGCCACGAAATTAAATACGTGGTTTAGCCAGTCAATTTTTCTTTTTTTCAATATTTTAACTTTTTTCGCCATAATTTAAACATAAATCGATACTTTTTTCTACCGCCTTTTTCTATTTATATAATTCTACAATTTCTGAAACATTTACTATTTGATCGGCGTGCCTCTCATGACCTAAAACTACAAAAGAAGATTTGCAGCTTATAAATGACGCTAATATAGGGAAACGGTGGTTAATTACAAATTTGGAAAATTGAAGTATGAGTAAAGTAAACCCCGAAGAGCGTGGTTTCCTTGATTTCGACTAAAAGAAGGTAATAGTATACATTTTGAAAGGCAACATATAACCTGTTATATTTATACATGGACGAATCAACCTTAATCCTTAAACTCCGGCATCCGCTTTTCCATACTCGCTTTAAATGCTTCGCTCAGGTCATCAGAAAGCAACATAGCTGCATTCCAGGTGGCCATATAATCAAGTGAGTCAGAAACAGAATGGTCTCTGCTGTATTTTAGCACTTCTTTGGTGCCTCTTATAGATAAAGGAGATTTTGTAGCGATGCTGGCCGCAATTTTCTTCACTTCTTCCAAAAATTCATCCCTTGAAGGATAGCACTGATTGACTAAACCAATTTCCTTGGCTTCCTTACCGTGCACTTTTCTGCCGGTAAAGGCCATTTCGGCTACCATGCCGGGAGAGATTAATTTAGGCAGTCGTTGCAGGGTGCCCAAATCAGCCACCATGCCCAAATCAATTTCCTTAATAGTGAAATAGGCATCTTCATTGCAGTATCGCATATCGCAAGCGGCCACTATATCCACTCCTCCTCCAATACAACCGCCATGGATGGCAGCCAATACTGGCTTCTTGCATTTTTCAATGGCATTTACGGCTTCCTGAAGGGTTAAAACAAGACTCCTGACCTCCTCACTCCTTCTACCTGCACATTCTATTTGTTGGTATTGACTCACCGACATCAGCAGTTCTAAATCGATGCCAGCACAGAAGTTCTTTCCCTCTCCTGCCAGCACAATCGCTCTCACTTCAGCTGTATCGGAAAGGGAATTAAAAATTTCCTTCATTTCATTCCACGCGGGCATATGGAGCGCATTAGATTTCTCCGGCCTGTTGAAGGTTACGGTTGCTACTTTATTTTCGATCTGTACTTTGAAATATTTATGTGTCATTTCCACAATATTATGTCCTTATTGATTTTATTGAACTAAGATAAGTCTTTCAATCGGATTCTTAAAGGACAAAATAAATTATGACCTTTTCGATTTTTTCTTCATTACAAAACCGGCTAGCTTTACTTAGCCTAGCACTACTATACCGATACTATACCGATCATAATTCCAATGAAAAATTCAGTAAAAAAGGACGGCACATTTGGAAGGATACCATTTAGAAATCTAAATGATGATAGAAAATAACACCTTGAACCAGAAGTAGTGCGATAGTCCCTATTACGGTTAGCCCTCTAAATACTTTAGGTAAAGCTGACAGGCTGAAATATGCTGTAGGTAGGTCAATTAGTTTACTTTATTACTTTTTGAAGATAAAAAGGTCAAATACCTTAAAAAAAAGCCTGCTCTTTACATTTATCCGTAAAGAGCAGGCTTAGAATGCTTTATTACTGTAATTTCTTTAGTAAAAGTTCTGCCGCTTTTTTGGAAGAAGCGGGGTTTTGTCCAGTGATCAAATTACCGTCCTCCACAACATGTACACTCCAGTTTTCACCTTTTGTGAACGTGCCTCCTTTTTCGGCTAGCATATCTTCCAATAAGAAAGGAACTACTTCGGTTAACTGAACTGCTTCTTCTTCTGAATTCGTGAAGCCTGTCACTTTTTTACCTTTTACTAAAGGCTCTCCATCTTTACCTTTCACTTCTTTTAAAGCTGCTGGTGCGTGGCAAACAAATGCCATTGGCTTGTCTTGGGCATTAAAAGTTTCAATCAGCTCAATAGACGTTTTATCTTCTGCCAAATCCCAAAGTGGGCCGTGACCTCCAGGATAAAATACCGCATCATAATCTGCTGCATTCACTTCTGCTAATTTAAGGGTATTGGCAATTCGATTCTGAGCTGTCTCATCATTATTATAACGTTTTGTTGCTTCCGTTTGGCTTGCTTCCGTCTGACTTCTTGGGTCAATTGGTGCTTTACCTCCTTCCGGAGTCGCAATGGTTATTTCTACATTCTCATCTTTTAAGGTATAATATGGAGCCGCAAATTCTTCTATCCAAAATCCTGTTTTTTCGCCTGTATTTCCTAACTCATCATGAGAGGTCAAAACAAAAAGAACCTTTAGCTTTTCTGTTTTTTCTGTAACCTCTTCAGTATTTTCTGCCTGTTTACTATTTTCGGAATTGCATGCTGCAAATCCCATTACAATTACTGCTAGTATTAATAATTTGATATTTTTCATCTGCTATTGATTTTATTCCTATTTATAATTTAACAATCATTTTTCCTTTGTTCTTTCCTTCGAAAAGATCTAAAAAAGCTTGCGGTATATTTTCAAAGCCTTCTCTGATTGTTTCTGCATATTGCAGTTTTCCTTGCTGCAACCATTCTGCTAATTGCTGAATGGCTTCTTTGTTTTTATCAGCGTAATCTGTGACGATAAATCCCTGCATCAGAGAACTTTTCTTAACTAAAAAGGGCTGCACACTAATGCTCTTAGGCGCTTCTGTATTGTTGTAAACCGAGATAGCGCCACAGTTAATAGTTCGTGAAAATTTATTGATATTGAAAAGTACTGCATCTGAAATTTCTCCTCCCACATTGTCAAAATAGACATCTATCCCATTAGGGCATGCCTTGGCAATGGCTCCAGTCATATCTTCAGTAGTTTTATAATTGATACCTCCATCAAAACCAAATTCAGATTTTAGCATTTCTACCTTTTCATCCGTTCCGGCAATGCCAATTACATGCATTCCAAGAATTTTGCCTATTTGACCCACTATGCTTCCTACCGCTCCTGCCGCTCCGGAAACAACTAATGTTTCGCCCGCTTTAGGTTTCCCTATTTCCATCATTCCGTGGTAGGCCGTAAGTCCCGTCATACCTAAAACACCCAGATAAGCTGTTAATTCTGCCTGATTAGGATCTACCTTCATCAGACCTTCCGCTTTCACTGCTTGCTTCTCTTTCCATGCTAATTCTCCTACCACATAATCTCCTTTTGATAAAGCATCGTTTTTGGATTCTAAAACTTCTGCTATTACACCCGATTTGATCGGTTTATTCAGTTCGAATGGTGGAACATAAGAAGGTGCATCACTCATTCGGCCTCTTAAATAAGGATCGACCGACACATATTTTGTCCCAAGCAAAAGCTCTCCTCGTCCCAATTCCGGAACTTCCGAGTTACTAAAGTCAAAGTCTGCTAATTTTGGCTGACCTGATGGTCTACTCTTTAAATTGATTGTTTTCGTGCTGTTCATGAGTTATTTCTACTATTTAATACTGTTATATGCCTTTTCGTGGGCATGAATGATAGGTGCAAGAGTTTTCAAAACAGTGAATTTTTGCACCTTAATTAAACTATCTAGCTTTCTATAAGGCAACTCTCATTTAAGCCTGGCGCACTGCCTTTGCCACAGCTTCATCACCGGCTACTATTTCAAAAACTTGATTCTGCATGATACCGTCTTCCAAGACTTCAACCAGCGTTTTGGCAACATCTGCTCTTGTAATTTCCCCAAAGCTTTC
>JBBSPJ010000239.1:0-7103 GCA_038258905.1 Cytophagales bacterium | reverse complement strand
GATACCAACCGGAGTATTAAGCAATCTGGAACTTACTAATACCATAAATGCTATCTACAAAGAAAACAGGAGTTATGTCAGGATATTAAGTTTTGAATACTATGGCTCCTCAAGGTTTGGAAGCAAATATCTAGAAGAGATACTGGAACAGTATGAAACTACAAAACCATTAGGTTACTCGGCTGAGAAGCAAAGCTATTCATGGGGACTAAAGGATGCCAAAAAGCAATATAGTTTACTTTTATTGCTAATAGTAGCTATATTTTTTATTTGTAGCATTTTATTTGAGAGTTTCAGACTTCCTTTTTATATACTCTTATTAGTACCGCTATCTTTCATTGGTCTATTTCTTACTTTTGGGTGGTTCGAATTTTATTTTGATCAGGGAGGCTATGCTGCCTTTGTAATGCTAGGGGGCTTAACGGTAAATGCCGGGATTTACATATTATACGATTTTAAACAGCGAAAAATTCAAAATACGAGAAGTTTCATTAAATCTGTTAGCTCTAAGGCTGCACCCATTTTATTAACCATTTTCTCCACCTGTTTTGGCTTAATTCCATTTATAATCAATGGGCAGAATGAAGTGTTCTGGTTTTCATTAGCAGCCGGTACAATAGGAGGATTACTATTCTCAATGCTGGGTGTATTTTTCTTTTTCCCACTACTTGCATGGAAGAAAAATTAGTTGATTTAGAACTTAAACTTAATTGGTTTTAAACAGAACTTAATTTTCCATATTCCTTTTAATCATATTTTGAATATCCGAGCGACTTACATTATTACTGTCATACAACACATCACTTATCCTTCTTACAATATTATCCAGTTCCTCCGTGGTAGCAGATAAAGCCTGCAACATTTGTTTATCTTTCTGGAGTTCTACTTCAGTAGAAATTATATTGGCCAATCCTAAAATTCTGGCAATAGGTGCTCTAAGCAAATGTGAATTAATAAATGCATACTCAGTTAACTGATTATTTTGCATTTGTAAAGTGGAAGTTCTATCTGCCACCGCCTGCTCCAAACTTTCATTTACAGACATCAATTCCTCATTCAGGGAATTAAGCTCATCGTTCATCAATCTGTTTTCGCTTACTTGTGACTCCAAATATATATTTTTAGTCCTTATTTCTTCCAGTAACTGCTTTATTCTCTGGTTTTTATGAGCAATTGCTACGTAGTCAGCTAGCGACTGGACAAAAAGCACATCTTCCATTGTCCAATTCACAAATTTTTCCTGAGTCTCACAACAAATAACACCCGCTGGTTCTCCGTCTAGTCTAAAGAGACAATCAAGCATAGAGCAAATATTTAGAGGCTCAGAATAGGTTGAAGTAAAGCCCTTAGTATCTTCATTTGTATAAACATTATTTGCTTTTATGAAAAGCTTATTCTGCATTGAATGAAAGTAAATTGGATAATCGGCTTCGTGTAAGGTAATTTCTTCATCATCAAGCTCACTATTGGAATACAAGATTTTACGAACTAAAATAGTATTTTCATTTTCTAAAGTCCATATACTTACTCTATTCACACCCATACATTCAGATGCTATCTTACAAATATTAAAATAAAGGCTATCTAAATTATAAATATGTAGCGCATTGGCCTTAATAAGTTTTACCATTGCGCTCTGGTATGTTGATAGCTTAGTTGTACGTATTTGATTTTGTTCATGTCTGTTTTGGGCCTCAATGATGGTTTGATTCAGTCCTTCATTCAATCGGGTGATAGTTCTAACCAGAAAATAGCACATGATGATGAAGCCAATGGAGGTGAAAATATTTACAAATACATTATCCAGGAAAAAAGGATCTTTAAGATAAAAGGTATAATAGAGAATTAGAACATTTAATAGCAAGCCCTGGATTACAATATGGCGTTTATCAAGAATAAAACCACTAATAGCAGTGAAAATAATCATGAAATAGCTATCTCTGAGTCCAATAAATGATTGATTTACTTGTTCATCAAAAATAAAATAATTGTAAAAAAAACTCGTAGAAAGTAGCGTTAAAATAACTGCATAAACTGTGCTGAGATAAGCTATTTTATAAAACTTTTTTATATCAATGATCAGAAAAAAGAGGGAGCCAAAGCTCACTGCAATACAAAAATACTGCAGATATATGTGCTCAACGATATAGTTATCATAATAGGTATAGGTATCGAGGGAAATACCAATAAGACTTAGTATAACCATGGTTAAGACAACTAACTGTTTCCCCCGGATAAAATTATTTGTGATTTTTTCGTAATCCATTTAAGCCTCCCACCGCTATTTTCACTATTAATTTAAAGCTAATTTTTGAAAAAAAATGTGTCTTTTAATTTTTTTTACGAATGGCTAATATCGATGGATGAATCACTATTATTGATGGTTAAATTTTTTGAAAATCTTTATTAAAATCGACCTAAAGTATAGTATAAGCAGTAGGTGCGATTGCTCACATATGTATTTATACTGGGTATTCTTAGAAGATTAACAGTAATTAGCCAACCCCTACTTAGCAGGTAAAATTTGTGTACTTACTTCTCCAAACCCAATTCTTACATTATTCTTTATACCATGCCCTCTCATAAAAACAGTATCCTCATCATTAATGAATTTCCGTTCTGTACCATCCGACATTTCAACAGGCTTGGTGCCCTTCCATGCAATTTCTAACATAGATCCGTAGGACCCTTCTTTTGGTCCACTGATGGTGCCTGAAGCATATACATCGCCTGTATTAATATTACATCCATTAACTGTATGATGAGCCAGTTGCTGAGCTACATTCCAGTACATATGCTTAAAGTTAGAGTGAGTTACTAATTTTTCTTTTCCTCCTTTAGGAGCTATACCCACCTCCAACTGAATGTCATAATGATAATTTCCCTCAAATTTTAAGTAAGGTAAAACCTCCGGTTTTTGTACTGGCCCTTCTACCTTAAATGGTTCTAATGCCTCATAAGTAACAATCCAGGGCGACATAGAAGACCCGAAATTCTTGGCTAAAAAAGGACCTAAAGGAACATATTCCCATTTTTGAATGTCTCTTGCCGACCAGTCATTGAAAAGGGTAAATCCAAATATATGTTTTAATGCATCTTTTGTACTGATGCTGTCCCCTAATTGATTACCACCACAGGTAATAAAAGCCATCTCTAACTCAAAATCAACTCTTTTAGATGGCCCAAAGCCAGGTAATTTGGCGTCGGGATCCATTGTTTGCCCTTTAGGCCTATGCAAAGGAGTGCCAGAAATTACTATAGATGAAGCTCTGCCATGGTAGCCAACCGGGATATGTTTCCAATTAGGTAGTAATGCATTTTCAGGATCTCTAAACATGGTGCCCACATTGGTGGCGTGGGACTCGGAAGAATAAAAATCCGTATAATCTCCTACTCGAATTGGCAAATGCATCGTGGCTTTATTCATAGGAATCAGTGCCTTTTCTCTTAGCTGATCATTGGATTGTAATTCCTTATTATCTTTTTGCAAAAGTTCAGATATTCTTTCTCTCACGGGAATGGTTATTTCTTTTCCCAAATTCATAAAATCATTTAAAATAGGGTGATCAAAAACTCTATCAGGCAAGCCTAAATCATTCAGCAATTGTACTGACTGTATTTCTGTAAGGTCTAGAATATAATCTCCAATGGCAACCCCGGCTCGAGGTGATTTTTGTTGAGTAGAAAAAATACCATAAGGTAAATTTTGAATAGGGAAATCTGAATTTTCAGGAATTGAAACCCATGATTTAAGGGAAGGGTTATTTGCTTTAATAGTCATTTTTTAATGTTTGTTAAAAAGTAGCCAAAATTATAAATTTAATAAAGCATTAAAAAGTTATACCTGCTCTATTCTGAAAGTTAGAAAAATTAGAGCAAAAAAACTGCTAATTGTGCATCACAATAGATTTCAGGGCTACGCACCTCTCTTCCAAAATTAAATTGTTTGCTACAAAGAGGACAGGGCTACGCCCCTTAACTTGAAAAAGAAAGTATTAAGAAACCATTTAGAACCCGGGGTCTGTAATCTTCATAAAATTCTTATTGTGAAAGAAAGCAAGGGGCATCGCCCTGATATCTTCGTAGAATGTATGATTAAATTCCACAAAAGGGGCGTAGCCCTGCGACCTACAATGTTGTTGGCAAATCCCTGCTATTAAAAATCCTAATGTATTCAAGCTGTGGTCAAACATTTTATTATCTCTTTTGAAGTTGAGGTCTCAGCCAATAAGCTAAAATACCTAAAATGAATAAGGTCAATCATTTTAATGTAAAACAGAATTGAATCTATTAGTTAATTGAAAAAATCAAAACAGGTAAAAAATCAACAGGAATTACTCAGCATGTAAAATTAGAGCTGGGTGCTACATTGTTGAAAACAGGAAAAAGTTATACCTGTTCTATTCTGAAAGCTTAAAAAAATTAGTAAAAAAAAAGCCGAAGATAAATCTCCGGCTCCTGTTTTCGACACCATTTGTCAATTCACCAAAAAACCTTTGATTCTGCTGCTTATAAGTGGTTTTTAAATTTGTTTTGGGTGTCCCGTAAATATTTTGCCTATTTTGAGCCATGTTTGTCAGGAAGAAAAAGAACAAGAGTGGTCTTGTAAGTATACAGGTTATTGATAAGAGCTCAGGTAAATATAGGGTCAAGCAAACCATTGGCTCCAGTATAGATGATTTGGAAATTGAACGCTTGGTAATAAAAGCTAAACAGTGGATAGAATCCTACAAAGGTGAAATAAAGCTAGATCTTGATGGATTAAAAAAACAGGCTCATAATATCCTTGATAATATATCAGAATTACAGTTAAGTGGTCCTGAGATGCTGTTAGGTAAGCTTTTTGATGAAATTGGTTTCAATAAAATATCATCTCCATTATTTAAACCTCTTGTTTTAAGCCGGATAGAACAACCTGGAAGTAAGCTAAAAACAACAGATTATTGGGAGAAGTTTTATAATACTGAAATCGGGGTTGTAAATATTTATCGGTACTTGGATAAACTACATGACAAGGAAAAAGACCTGATACAAAAGATTAGTTTTGATCATACCAAGAAAATACTTGGCGGTACTATACAAATGATGTTTTATGATGTAACAACCATTTATTTTGAAGCTGAGCAAGAAGATGATTTACGCAAAGCTGGGTTTTCAAAAGATGGCAAGCACAAAAACCCGCAAATTGTTCTTGGCCTTCTAGTAAGTAATGGCGGCTATCCATTAGCTTATGATATATTTGAGGGCAATAAATATGAAGGAGAAACTATGCTACCTATAATAGATAGTTTTAAAGAAAAGTACGGTTTTCAACAAATAACTATTGTGGCAGATGCCGGATTGATTAACAATAAAAATATTACAGATCTTGAAGAAAGATCATATCATTATATACTTGGGGCAAGAATTAAAAACGAAAGTAAAGCAATAAAGGAAAAAATACGAGCTCTAAATTTAGAAAATGGGCGAAGCAGCATTATTAATAAAAGTGAAAACACTAAACTAATTATAAATTACTCTGAGAAAAGAGCTAAAAAAGATCGCCATAATAGAAAAAGAGGCTTGGAAAGACTGGAAAAGCTACTAAATAGCGGCAAACTAACAAAGTCAAACATTAACAACAGAGGCTATAATAAATACTTAAAAATGAAGGGTGATGTTCTTTTGGAGTTAGATTATAGTAAGCTGGATGAAGACGCCAAGTGGGATGGGCTCAAAGGTTACCAAACCAATGCTAATTTACAGCCCTCAGAAATCTTAGAGAATTATAAGCATCTCTGGAGAATAGAGAAGGCTTTTCGTATTTCTAAAAATGATTTAAAGATAAGGCCAATATTCCACAGGCTAGAGAAAAGAATCGAATCCCATATCTGCTTATCATTCGTTGCTTATAAGATATATAAAGAACTTGAAAGACAGTTAGAAGTTAAAAAAGCGAACATCAGCCCAGAAAAAGCAATTGATATAGCAAAAACAATTTACAGAATAAAGATAAACATTAACCCAACCGAATCAATCGAGAAACTATTGCTTCTAAAGGATGAACAAAAGTGGTTGGTTAAATTATTTGATTTAAGCTAATCTGGTTTGGGTGTCCCAGTGTCGAAAACAGGAGATGTAATAGTTCCAACAAATTCAATCAGCTGATCCTTATCTGGAACCAATTCCTCTAATTCATTGAGTAATTGATTTCTGATTTGGTTTAAAACAGTATTTTCATGATCCGCATAGCGAAAAATAGTCCCATTATCTTTCTCAAGATCACGTTTCAAACTCCTAAGAAATTCATAATTAGGGAATGCCCCTTTTTCTGTATTGAGGTACTGACTCACATGTGTTACTTGTCCATCGTCCTGCATCACATGATGAGAATATTGAAATGCCATCTGCTCATAGGGTCGCCTGCCCTCATGAAAAGGAATGGCAACCATTGAAGTTTCAAAGTCAATAAAATGTAGAGGGTAGGTCCATTCTTGCGAATCCATCAAAAACAAAGCAACATCTAAATATGGTTGATCATCTTTATTCTTTACTTTCTCAACTTGAATCCATTGCCTTTCTTTTGTGGTGAGTGCTCCTAAATCGTCAGTCTCAATTTCACCGATATGATGCTGTTCAACATCTTCAATTTTATAGATGCCCTCTTCTATCAAGGAGGCCTTCTTTCGGAAATTCCAGATATCAAAAATTAAATCGTCTTCTAGCTCTTGATCTGTTAGTTTAGTCTGAGCCTTCCAGCATTCCTTAAAGCCTGATTTTTTATCAGCCTGATCAGTTTTAAATTCGCAGCCAGCGCATTGCGTACCAATTGGCGTATTGATTTTCTCATCCCTCTCGTAATGATTTGCATATAACTGAATGCTTTTTACAAAATCGTAACCCTCTGCATGATCTTTCGCATCCGTTCCGGCATAGATCATGTCAACTGCCTCATTAACATTCACCTCTCTTAAAACAGGATTACCTAAAGCTGCTGTGGATACATCACCAATAATTTTTACACTTGTTCTATCTCCTTGCTTTACCAATTGGAATTTTTGATTGAGACCGCTTACAGATGCTTTGCTATCTTTATCTGCCAGCATTAAATAGCTGTCAATTGT
>JBBSPJ010000238.1:0-7137 GCA_038258905.1 Cytophagales bacterium | reverse complement strand
ATGGCATCGGTACTTAGTAATAATATGAATAATATTACGGATGTGACCTTCTTTATGGAAGAATGCAAGCGGATGGAACTGGCTGTTTTAGGTCCTGACGTAAACGAATCCAATGCGGGTTTTACGGTAAATGATGCAGGTGCAGTACGTTTTGGGTTAGCAGCCATTAAAGGTGCAGGTGGAGCAGCGGTAGATAGTATTATTGAAGAACGTAAAGCTAATGGTATTTATAAAGATATATTTGATTTTGCAGAGCGTATACCTCTGAAAAGTGTCAATAAAAAAACTTTTGAATCATTGGCGATGGCCGGTGGTTTCGACTGTTTTTCGGATTACCATAGAAGGCAGTTTTTGGAGGGAAATGGTGATGAATCCAATTTGATTGAAAAAATCATTAAGTATGCACAGAAAATTCAACATGAAAAAACCAGTGCACAAACTTCCTTATTTGGGGGTGATTCCGGAGTAGCCATTCCGCCTCCTAGAGTAGAGGCTATGGAGCCTTATTCCAAATTACATCAGCTTAATATTGAAAAAGAGGTGGTAGGTCTGTTTATTTCCGGCCATCCTTTGGATGAGTACCGCTTTGAAATGGATAGCTTTTGCAATACTGCACTGGCTGAACTGAACTCATTGGAGCAACTTGCTTCCAAAAATGAAGTAAAATTAGGAGGGATTGTCACTTCAGTGGCCCACAGAACCACTAAAACCGGTAAGCCTTTTGGTACCATGAGTATAGAAGATTATGCAGGTTCTTTCAATTTTTTCCTTTTTGGGGATGATTATCTAGGCTACAAACAATTTATGGAGACCGGCTGGTTTGTCTATGTTTCTGGTAGAGTAGCCCGTAAAAAATGGGGAGATGGATCGCTTGAATTTAAGATCAGCAATATGGAGTTGCTATCTGAACTGCGGAATAAAAGAAGCAAAGGACTTAAAATCAGTATAGATTTACAGCATATTAATGAGGAGATGATAGTGGAACTGGATAACCTCTGCAATACTTTTAAAGGGGAATGCAATGTACAGTTTGAAATAACCGATAAAAATGCTGGCTTTTTGGTGGAATCTATGTCGAGAAAATATAAGATTAACCCTACCAATGAGTTAATTAATGGACTAAGGAGGTTGCCAGAGTTGAGTTATAAGATTTTGACTTAGGACTGTTGATGGAATTGCCTGATAGCAAAATGATGTTTTAGGGTAAGAATTTACACTCAAATTTATCTAGTTTAGATTAATAGAGCATCTGGAACACCCCCCAAGCCCCCCTCAAGGGGGGAGTAGCCAGTAATTAAGCTTTATCTTGTATTCTAAATATTATTTTTTTTCCGGATGATTTTTTAAGTAATTTTGAATCGAAAATTTAATAAAAACGACACATCTTACGTATCCTTTTTTCAATCATTTAGTATATACATTAATGAAATTTTATCTGAGAGGATTTTTTTTACTTCTTTCGCTCAATCTCTTACTTTGCATAGTTGAATCTAATGCACAAATAAAAAAATCCGCACACTTTTTAGGGATGAATCCGGGCATATCCATTAAGCCATTTTATGAAAGTGGTGAGTTGGATATGAATATCATTCCGTTGGTATATCAGACTAAATTGTATCAGAAATTTGATATGAGGTTTATATCTATCTTAAATTTTGGTTTCAGAAAAGACGGTAACAGAATTATCAACTATGGAATGGAGCTAGCTTTACCCTATATATTCGGACAAAGATCGGAAAAACTGCAGCTCTCTCAAGGGTTTTATTTAGCTCCTGTTATTTCTTTGTTGAGATATAATGAACTAAAGACTTTTAATACCAGCGTTTTAATAGAACCGGGTATCATTTTTAGAGTGGAGGAAAAAGCAAGTATCATTGTAGGACTTCAACTAGGAGCAGGGTATTATAATCTTCAGGAATTGAATAAAAAATGGCAAAACCAGATAGGTTTGAAAATAATATTGGGTAATTGGTTTTAAATACCTTAGAAAATCCATAGTTTGAAATATGAAAATGCGGACACTTGTCATAGGTGATATTCACGGGAATTTTAATTCTTTAAAAGAGCTTCTTAAAATTGCTGATTTTAAAGTAAAAGAAGACCGACTAATTTTCTTAGGAGATTATATTGATGGTTTTGATCAGCCTGTCGAAGTAGTTGAACATCTGATAGAAATCAATGAAGCCTCTCCCTTTGAGAACATCTTCCTGATGGGTAACCACGACTCCTGGATGGTAGAGCTTTTGGAGGATGATTTAGATATGTTCAGAGATCATGCTTATATCCAATCCAAGCATTCACTTTGGATGAGACAAGGAGGGAAAGAAACTTATGAGTCTTATCTTAAATTAAACGATGAAGACATTCTGAAGCACAAAAGCGAATTTTATGACATTCTTAAATACTATCACATTGAAGATGATAGATTGTATATTCACGCCGGATTTGATCCGGATAAAGGGTTTGAAGCAACTAAAAACACTGATTTTACTCCCTTTCTATGGAATAGGAGCCTTTTTGAGCGGGCTTATACAGAATGGAGCCTTAGAAGAAAAGGTGTTGAGGTGGAGGAGGAATCAAAAATAGATAATTTTGATACCATTTATATTGGGCATACCCCTACGGTAAATTTCGGCATAACCAAGCCTGTTAAAATGGGCAATGTGCTCAATCTGGATCAAGGCTGTAAAATTGATGGTAGATTAACTGCATGGGTAGAGGAGGAAGGTAGTTTTTTTCAAACAAATGCAGGGTAATAATAAGAGATTATGCAATAGAAACACTCGCATAATCTCTCATCAAATCAGTACTTCCTCTTATTCAAAGCCTTCTCAATATTCTCCAGCCTTTTTATAAATAAGGTCATCTGGCCTATGATTTACGAGAATTTCCAACATAGCGCTTGACGCACTTATTTGGCAGAGTGCGGTGGCATATTCCGGTCTGACCTGCGGTACTGACCTTGGGAGCTGCTTAGGTCAGTACCGCAGGTCAGACCGTTGTTTATACAATCTGCTTTTTATGAACCTACATTCTATCTAACTCCTATTCCGGTATAAAAGAGGTTGAGGCTTTCCATAATGTTAGGTAGTTGTCAAGAGCTCATTAAATCAATTTTTCCTCTTATTCAAAGCCTTCTCAATATTCTCTAATCCTTCTACAAATAAGGTCATTTGGCCTATGATTTGCGACATCCTATCGGAATCTCCTAAGCCCCTGATCTTATTATTTTTTACAAAAGTTTCCTTTATAACTTGCCATCTTTCGGCTTTTATTCCGGCTAAATCATCCATCAATTCCCCTAATTTTAACAGGTTAGCTTCCGCATCGGAGGTTAAGGTTTGCGATTCGTTTTGATAATGATCTACTAGTAACTGATATACTTCCTTATCTTCCAAAATGGGCACTACCTGGCTCATTAATTTATTCATATCTCTATAAGAACCCTGCAATTTAAAAGGTGGCTCTACCCGATAATCATCGCTCATGGCTGCCGATTTAATGTATTGTGCATTTACCTTTAGTACAACATCTCTTACATACATTATTTTCTCTAATACCTTCAAGCAATCCTGTACTTCCTGAGGAGATAAATTGCCTTCCATATCAGGTATATTTTGCTCGTCATTTTCAATATAGTTGACTAATTTGTATAAGTTTTCTAAACCATATTGGGTAATAGATTTTAAATAAGTGTTTGAAGTAAGTCCGTTTTCAATTAAGCTCAATCTAAATAAATCGGCTCTATTGGTGGCTGTGTCACCTAAGTTATAAATATCTGCCCTGTTGGAAAGCATATCCGGAATTTGGAATTTATCACCGCTCTCTGTGTAAGGGTTTCCTGCCATCACTATACAGAAACGCTTGCCCCTAAAATCATAGGTTTTGGATTCCCCATTAAACACCCCTTCAATTTTTCGTTGTCCATCCGCCAATGAAATAAATTTTTGTAAAAATTCAGGGTTACAATGCTGAATATCATCTAAATAGAGCATTACATTATCGCTCATTTCAAATGCCAGATTAAGCTTTTGCAGCTCTTGCCTTGTGGCCGCATTTCGTGCTTCACTTGGGTCAACAGAGGTAATTTCATGACCAATAGATGGACCATTAATTTTCATAAAAATTAAGCCTAATCTATCAGCTACATACTCCATTAAGGTAGTTTTACCATAGCCCGGAGGGGAAATAAGTAGCAACATGCCAGATCGGTCTGTACGCTTGTCATTGCCGTAAGCGCCCATTTGCTTGGCGAAATTGGCCCCTATTAAAGGGAAATATACTTGGTTAATCAGTTTATTCCTTACAAAAGAAGTGAGTACCTGAGTTTGGAACTCATGTAGCCTCAAAGCTTTTCTTTTTTGCTCTATTAAATTGTGTTTAAGCTTTTGTAACTCCTTGTAACGGGGTGTTACCTCTTCTACAAAGTGGGTTAATCGGTTGAAAAATTCATGGTAATCAAAATGATAGGATTTAGCTGCTTTATCATCCTCTTGTTCAGTATTGCCAATAATAGTTTTGAGATCTTCAATTTTTTCAATGCCGGAAACCGTTTGTACTTGCTTGCTATCGGCTGCATCGGTCATAATAAATCCTGCTACCTCATGAATGGTGCCTTCGGAAGCTTCATATTTACTATTTTCTAGAAAAGAAATAACCCATTGTTTACATAGGAACCAATTTTCTGCTGCGTGCTCTTTCAGTGCTTTTTGTGCATCCTGAAAGCTTAAGTCGGCATTTTTTGATTTCAAATCTTTTTTAAAGGCTTTTAGTATATCAAAAGCTGCTTTATCCATTACAAAGCCATCTGTAATTTGTTCTTCAGCTAAATAAATGGCAGCTTGGCGGGCATCAATTTTTTGGAATAATTGATGGGTTTCAGTAAAATTTCTGATCGCCTCAGTGAGGTTGCCAATTAAATGAGCATGCTCTTTAGGGTTAGGGAAAGCCTGTTTTAATAAATTGACAAGTACGAATTGCTTTTTAAAATAGGCTTTTTTCTCGGCATTAGTAAAATGCCAGAATAATTGCGCTAAAATCCTCTCATCCGGTGAAAAACGCAATAAGCCTAAATCCCTATGTTTTTGCAAAAGAGTTTTTAAAATCAAAAAGGCATCATAATCGTGCACACCTTTTACATAGCCCTCACCATAATTGGCAGCTGTATACTGGTTAATTTCCGCCTTCATTTCTAAATCAGTATATTTTTTTTGCTGATTAAGTGTGTTGAAAAGCTGCCAGGCCAGGAATTCTGTTCGGTTTACTTTCCTATTTTCAGAAGGCAATTCCTGCTCCCATACATCCTGTAAATCATGGATATTGGTGGCATCTATTGGCTCGTAATAAGAGGTTCCTGTTAGGTGATAGAAATACTTTCTGTCTTTTATAACCAGTGCTAAATCTAATTTCTGACTATTTACAGCAAAGCGGTATTCACCTAGTTTAATTACATTATTGCCATCCTCAAACAGCTCTTTCTTATCTTTTAAAGCTCTCAAGGCCTCTTGTTGTAATACTTGGAGCCTGTTTAATAAATCTTCTGATTTAGCTGAATCACCTAGTTTTTCTAATTGCTCGGCTACATCACGCACTTTGTCAATCATCAAATCAGAGGCAAAATAGCCATTGATTTCTATCTCTGTCTCAAAGCTGGCAGCTCTGGATTTTATACCATTTAAGATCCGTTCTGCGGATCCAAAAAGCGAGTTGGTTCTTTTGTTTCGTGCTTCGGTGAGGTTTACTTTTTTAGATTCAAAGGCCGCATAAACGGATTCTCTTTTTATACTGATTTTATCAATGAACTCATCAAAATCTACAAACCTACTCTCTAGTTCTTCTAATTGAATAGATAAGCGTGTGAGGTAGTCATCACATTTCTGTGGGTCAGTTGCCAGGTCCAGGTAATTCACAATAGACTGCTCAAAAAGCGTCATTTGTGCTTGAAAATCAGCTCTTGCTTCACGCTCTCCCAGTTGCCTACGCTTATTATTTAGTGCTACTCGTTGCTGATTAAGTTGAGCAAATATCAAAGAGATGCTTTCAATAATTTGAGTAGAATGAGCAGTATCTTCTACTTTTAAATTATTAACTATATCTATCAATAGTTCTAGTTGCAACGAGAGTTCATCAAACTCTTTTTCTAGTGCTTTAGCATCAATTACTTTGGTGAGTTCCTGTACCGATTCCACCAAGGTATTCATTTGTTTTTGGTAATAATCCAGCGCATTGTCTCGCAAAAGAAACTGCACACAAGCTGCTGATAGCTCATCTGCTCTTTCAGCAATTTGTGTTTCCATTTTTTCAACTAATTCTAAGTCGATATAACGGAGGTTTTTAAGTCCTATGATTTCCCCTCTCAGGCTTCTCATTTGGGAAAGCAGAGAAACATATTCTTCTAAAGTGTCATAATTGGCTCTTCGTGTGTCAAAAAGTATTTTCTCCACCTTTGCCTCAGTTGCCGCAAGTGTGTCGTTGGTTTTCTTACGGATTTCTACTACTTTTTCAAATTCATCAATGGCAGAAACAGCAATCTCCTTTACTGCCTTAATCGGTTGATTTAAGCCTTCCGGCGAATCACTTTTTAACCAGAAGTAGCCATCTAATATTCCCTGACTTCTTCTTTCAATATCTTCATACAACCCATTATAACTATCTTCCTTATTCAGTAAAACGATTAACTCCTGTATTTCGGCCATTGCATTCACAATTTGCCGATTACCTATTTTGTAAAGCTCATGGTCTTTAAACTCATCATTAGGGATTAATTCTTTGGTATAAGGTGTTTGCCAGATCTGAATCAAATGGGTTTTGCCCGGGTCTTTTTCAGTATTGAAATAACACATTTCTCCATCAAAAAAAAGAGTATAACCATTACAGAAAATGGGTGTTTTTACGGTTTGTTCTATTACATTGTAGGAGAGAATGACAAAATCGTGGTTTTTCTCTTCATAGAATACGAATAGGTAATCCTCTCCGTTGGGTGACTGAATTTTTCTGAGGAATTTTACACCTTCTATTTTTCTGTCGAATATTTTATTTTCCCCCGTTTGCAAGTAATAGCCATTGGACAAGATGATGCCTTGCTCATCCGGAAGTAAAATTCCTGCATCCCTAAGGGTGTCTACTCTTACTACTTTT
>JBBSPJ010000237.1:0-7143 GCA_038258905.1 Cytophagales bacterium | reverse complement strand
AGTATTAATTCGGTTAATCTGAAACTAGAAAATTTAGCCATGGACACAGCCGTTAAATCATGGCATAATGTAGCTGACAGTATTTATCTTCAGGCAAAAAACCTTAAAATTAGCTTAAAGCAAGGCGATTTACTCGTAGGTTCTATCAATGCAGGAAAAAAATTACACAATTTTACCTTGGGCAATTTTAGTTACGAAGATCAGTTTAAAAATGATTTTGTGACAAGTGAGGAGTTAAAAGTAAATGGTGTGCAATTGGATAGCATGATTCAAAAAAGTATTATTCAAATAAATTTTTTATCCCTAACCAAACCGAATATAGCCTTACAGCAAAGAAAATTTAATACCAGCCAGCAAGAAAGTGATTGGACATGGCCTGCGAACCCAATTACCATGAAAATAATTAAAGGTAGTTTCATTTATAGATATGATTCAGCAAGTGCCTTTCAGGTTGACCAATTTAGCTCTGAATTAATTTATAAAAAGAGCATAACCATTATAGATTTTATTTCAAATAATTTGAAACTTAACGATGAAAAGCTAGGCCACGAAATTAAAATTGAAAACCTAAAACTGCCTAAGAATAATGCGAATGTACTTGTTAAAAACATGAGTCTAAAACCATTTAATGATAAATTAAATGCTCATTTAAGCACTAATATCCCCTCTTTATCAGTAATAAATTTTAATAGAGAGATTGATTTATCAATCAGAGAAATAAAGGCGGATAGCTTAATTATGGAGGTAAATGAGTTGTTATTTGAGCAAAAAGGGGCTGAAATTATGGATATAAAAAAAGAATCTGAAGATATTTTCGCCATACATTTCAAAACTATTGCAGTTAAAGTAAAGCAAACGGAAGTCAAAACACAGGATAAAAACGGAGAGAATTTACTTGCTCAAGTAATTAATGCTAAAATTTTATTGGAAGATTTTAACTATCCTCAACCTAATAACAGTAAGGCTATTTTGTATTCTCAAAACCTGCAATGGGAGAGCTCAATTTTTGAATTAGAAACTAAAGAAGAAGCTAAACTTACAAGTGATTTTGCCAAATTTAATTCACAGACAGGCGATGGAAATCTCATTAATTTATCTTACCAAAAAACCGCAAATAATACCGATATAAAAATTAATAGACTTGATTTGAAGAATTGGGATATAAAAAATTATTTATTCAATAACATAATAGATATAGGCAGCTTGTCAATTTCTGAAGTTGGATTAAACCTTAAAATTGCTCAATCTAAAGATGATGAGTTTAAGAACATAAGGCATCTACCTTTTAAAAAGGTTTTTATTAAAAGCTTATCCACCGAGAAAATAGACTTTAATATTGAAGTAGAGGAAAAAGAAAGAACCTACCGTACAGAAGGTGCAAATTTATCGATTCAACGAATAAATTTAGACTCTACTTTTAATATAAAAGAGTTGCATAGGTCAGTAGGTGCTTTTACCATAAGTGGAAAAAACTATAAGGAGGATATTGGAGAGTTTTATAAAATTTCATGTTCCGATTATTCCTTTAGTTATCCAGGCTCATCATTTATTGCCTATAATTTTCTGCTGGAATCGAAATATGACAGGTTTGAGTTTAGCAAGCATATTAAGTATCAAACTGATTGGTTTAATTTAAAGGTTGCATCTATTAATTTAACTGGTATAAATTTAAATAGACTTCTAAAGGAGGAAATACATATACAAAAAGCGGATATTGAACAAGCGAATTTCACTGTATTTAGAGACCTAAAAGTACCGCTCGATAGTACGAAATTTGTTGCTTTGCCTCAGGAATCTTTAAGAAAATTAAAGACACCAGTATTTGTAGACACTATGCAGGTGAAAGGAAACATAGATATATACGTAGCTTCCAGTGATGGAACAGGGATTGGTGTAGTTTCCATTAACGATTTACAAGGAGCTATTTATGGATTAAAATCCAGAAGTGATGGCACTTCCAAACCTATTGAATTAACGGCTTCTGGAAAATTGAATCAAATAGGAGATTTTCGGGCTAACGTAAGTTTCGACTACCCATCACCCAAAAGTGAATTTAGAATGAATGGATTTATTGGTCAAATGGAGTTAACCTCATTAAATGAAATGATGGTACCTATGGCTGCTGTTGAGGTCCGTTCAGGCATAAGTGAATCCGTTAACTTTAATTTCGAAGGAAATGATGATTATGCTACAGGCACCATGGATTTTAAATATAATAACCTGAAAGTAAATATATTAAATGGAGACACTTACCAGGCTAGTGGAATAAATAATAGCCTACTTACTTTCTTTGCCAATAGCTTTGTAGTAAGAGGCCAGAATCCAAATTTCTTTAAATTTAATCAGGGAAGAATATTTTTTGAAAGAGACAAAAGTAGATCTATATTTAACTATTGGGCAAAAGCATTGCTAAGTGGAGTGGTGAGCAGCATCGGCATTAACTCTAATAAAGGCGATGAAAAGGAATACTATGAAAAAGAGAATATAGATAAATAGCCCATAACTATATGGGATTTCAATCAATTTAAAACCATAGCACTTTAAAAGCATGGAATTAACACCGCAACAACAGGCTATAATAGCCTCTAATGGAAATATTAAAATTAATGCAGTGGCTGGTTCAGGCAAAACCACAACAGTTATAGAGTATGCCAAAACTCGTCCTGCCAACTCAAAAATACTCTATGTAGCTTTTAATAAATCTGTAAAAATAGAGGCAGAAAAAAAGTTTAAAGAGAAAAAACTATATAATACAAAAGTAGAAACCGCTCATTCTTTAGCCTTCAAATATATTGTAAGAAAATTCGGTTACCAGCTCAGAGCAAACGGTTACAAAACTTATGAAATTGCCGATATGCTGGGTCTACAGGGTGATGGCGAAAAGCATGCCGAATACGTTGTAGCAAACCATATCAATAAATTTATATCCTATTTCTGCAATAGCGATAAAAAAACCGTGCAGGAGCTCAATTACAGGGATATTATAACTGATAAAAAAGCTAAGAGCTTTGTGAATAAATTCTATAAATACATAGAAAAACAGACCCGCATTTTATTAGCAAAAATGGATAAGGCGGAGATAGAAATCACCCATGATTTCTATCTCAAAAAATTTCAGCTGGCAGAAATAGAGCTAGGCTATGATTATATACTTTTTGATGAAGGCCAGGATGCCTCTGCCGCTATGCTAGATATATTTCTGAAGCAAAAGGCAATTAAAGTAATTGTAGGCGATACTCATCAACAAATTTATGGGTGGCGTCATGCAGTCAATTCACTTGAAAAGACAAATTTTAAAACATTCCATCTTTCCACCAGCTTTCGTTTTACACAACCTATTGCTAATCTGGCCATTGAAGTCTTAAATTGGAAAAGACATTTAACCGCCATTGAACCCTTTAAAATTACAGGGAAGGGTAATAATACCCTCTTAAAAAGTAAAGCAGTACTGGCTAGAACCAATCTGGGCCTATTACTAAAAGCTATAGAATTAATAACGGAGAATAAGAAACTCAAAAACCTGTATTTTGAAGGAAATATCAATTCTTACACATATGCTGATGACGGTACTTCCTTGTATGACGTGCTCAATTTGTACAATGGAAAGCGCAAATATATCAAAGACCAACTTATTAAACAGATGAATACGCTGCCTGACCTGGAAGAATACACAGAAAAGACAGAGGATGTACAAATGGGGATGATGATTGAGATTGTTAAAGAATATGGCAATGAAATCCCAGGCATTATACAATCTATAAAAGACAAACATATTGACAGTGATAAAAAAGAAGAAGCAGAAATTATTTTCTCAACAGTACATCGCTGCAAAGGAATGGAATATGATAGTGTTCATTTAGTTAATGACTTCATTACAGAAGAAAAACTGGAGAAAGCATCGAACGACAAAGACCCGGATATAGCTAAACTAAATGAAGAAATTAATCTTTTGTATGTTGCCATTACTCGTACTAAAAACAAAATATTTATTCCTGAAGATTTGATTCCTGAAGGGTTTCCTACATCTGAATTTATAGAGCCTTTGGTGGAACCGGAAGAGGAAGAAGAAAAGCCTACTTCTTTAAAGGATTTGAACATAGCAAGCTACTCCTTTGAAAAAGTGAGGGCCACTCACCCGGCTGCCTACCAACCCTGGACAAATGAATTGGATGAAGAGCTTACTATTATGTTTTGTAATGAGGTAAATATAAAAGATATGGCTAAGCATTTTAACAGAACAGGAGGCGCCATAAGATCCAGAATTAAAAAATTGGAATTAGAAGATCTTTATGGGAAATAGTCGAATTTACAATAATAGACCCGTTCCACCAGACAGATCATAACCTACTGAATGCCATAAATTTAAAGTAAAATAAATTTTAAAATATTTATTATTATTTATCCAACATTTCGCAACCCCTTGCGTTGCTAATCCCGTTGTAAACAAACAACTTAATTAACACTGAAAACAATGAAAAATGTATTAGTAGTATTGGCCATGCTTTTTGTCTTTTCTGCATGTAACACCAAAGTAAAAAAAGAAAATGAGGCTTTAAAGGCTTCAATAGATTCGCTACAAATGAAAAATGATTCACTCTTATCATTAAACAAAGAGAAGAGCTTATCAATTGAAGACTACCAAAAAGCACTGGCTGAAATTGATAAAAATTTAGCTGAAATTACGAGTAATCAATCGGCAGTGGCTGAATTGAAAGCTGAATTAAGCGAGACTAACGATGCTGACATTGCTGAATCAATCAATCAGAGAATTGAAGGCATTAAAAGTCTGATGGAGAATTCAAGAGCCAAAATTATCGGCTTAGATCAGAACCTGAGAAAACTAAGACAGCAATCAGGTACTCAAAGTGAGGAAATATTAGCTTTAGACAAACAATTAGAACAAGCCAGCGAAAACTTAATTGTTAAGCAGACAGAAATGGATGAACTACGTTCCTCATTAGAAGCGCAATTGGATGATTTGGGCGTAAAGCTTGAGAATCAAAAGTCGGTTTCAGAAGAATTGAGAAGCAAT
Source organism: Cytophagales bacterium (assembly GCA_038258905.1). Taxonomy (GTDB): domain Bacteria; phylum Bacteroidota; class Bacteroidia; order Cytophagales; family Cyclobacteriaceae; genus Marivirga. Next base: position 2,111 of record JBBSPJ010000237.1, on the reverse strand, counting down.
TTAAACCGTGCTTATTATATTGTGGAAGATTCCAAAACGCTATTAGAGAAAAACATCGTTAGTAAAGAAGGTGGTTTTATAGGCTTAGGTAAGGTGAAAGTAATAAATGCTAATGCGAATAATCAATTGTTCACAAAAATTGATAAAACTAATTTCACCAGTATTCCGCTGGATGTAAAAAAAGCGAATGTGATTACTACGCACCCAACAGGAAGCTATCAACTGGTTGAAAAAGATAAGAAAGTGACAGAGTTTAAAATATTAGACCCTGAAGCATTCTGGAAAGATGCCAATTATTTGGTAATTGAAGTTACTGAATAAGAATAAAGATTTGATCTTTTGTAAGCCTTGCCACTGTAAAGTGGTGAGGCTTTTTTATTAAAAAGTAGTAGAAATTAACTATTTTTAAAAAATTAAAAAAACTGATCTCATATAAGTCACTCTGCTTCCTATGGACAAATTCATCACAATAATGACCACTCAATATCCTCATGAAGCGCATATGATCAAAAGTAAACTAGAATCGGAAGGAATTATGGTATTCCTGAAGGATGAATTGACAGTGCAATCACATAATTTTATTTCCAACGCTATTGGTGGAGTTAAAATCCAAATTAGATCCTCTGATTTTCTTTTAGTACAAAGCATTTTTCAAGATATAGGCTTACAAACGTCTCATGAGGAAGATGAACCCTCATTTGGCATGGTAAAATGGGCTGAAAAACAACTTGATAAAATATCGTTTTTTACAAAATGGCCCGGGGAAGTAAGGGTTTTAGGTTTTATCGGAATGATAATGTTATTGATTGTATTGCTGGTTTATGGTTTGGGGGGATTTGAGTGAGCTGATTATAAAGTTTGGAGCAAAGAAAAAGAAGGAGACTGATTTATTCACCTTAACTCCCCTTCCTCACTCTCATAAAAATAAGCTCAGCCGTTTTATGTGAGGTATCCCAATTGCCCATAATTTCCTTTAAGACTTTATAATCTGCTAATACCTTCTCCCTCGTTTCTTCGCCAGGAAGTAGAAGAGCTAATTCCTTTTTTAGGTTGTAGATAGTAAAATCATCCTGAATAAGCTCTTTTACAGACGCTTTATCCAAAATTAAATTCACTAGTGAGATATGGTCTACTTTAATAAGCCGCTTGGCAATAGCATACGAAACCCCACTGGTTTTATAACAAACCACTTGAGGTACCTCAAAAAGAGCTGTTTCTAGTGTGGCTGTACCAGAAGTCACCAAGGCAGCTGTGGCCACATTAAGCAAATCATAAGCCTGATTCATTACTAAACTTACATTTTCAAGATCATTGACAGAACTGTACAACTCAGGCTCCAGATTGGAGACACCCGCTACTACAAAATGATAATCCTCAAAATAAGGCACTATGGCTTTTAAATTCCCCAGCATATGTAAAACCTCCTGCTTTCTACTTCCCGGTAAAATAGCAATAATGGGCTTATCACTTAAATTTTCCTTGAACTCAGGGTTGGGCTGAAAAGCTTTAATGGCATCTAACAATGGATTGCCTACATAATCTACTTCGTAATCGAATTTTTTGTAAAAATCCTGCTCAAACGGTAGAATCACATACATGTGATCAACCGATTTTTTGATTTTAAATGCCCTTTTTTGATTCCAGGCCCATATTTTAGGAGAGATATAGTAATGAGTAGGGATAGCGTTTTTCTTTGCGAATTTGGCGATTCGCATATTAAAACCTGCATAATCGATTAAGATCAAAGCATCAGGTTGAAATTCCAGAATATCTGCTTTGCACTGCTTAATCCGTTTCTGAATAGTGTTAAGATTGGTAAACACCTCCCAAAACCCCATAAAAGCCATCTCCTTATAGTGCACAACTAGTTCAGTGCCTGCCTCTTGCATTGCCTCTCCTCCCCATGCTCTTATTTCAGCATTCGGATCTTTCTGCATTAAAGCTTTTATTAAATTTCCTCCGTGCAAGTCGCCAGAGCGCTCACCGGCAATTATGTAATATTTCATATTTTGGATTCAGAATCACAAAATTAAGTCATTCTTTAACAAAAGCAGTTAATTAAATAGAATTACTGTATTTTACTTAGTAAATCCTTTAATTCCGGATATTGT
>JBBSPJ010000236.1:0-7145 GCA_038258905.1 Cytophagales bacterium | reverse complement strand
TAGAGGAGTTTGTTCAAAAATTATTGAGTTTAGAAGTACAGGTGATTTCCTTAGCGGATACAATTGGGGTTTCTAACCCTGAAAATATATCATGGATTTTCAAAGAGTTGATTCCGAAATATCCTCAAGTAGAATTTGGAGCACACTTGCATAGCACACCTGATACTATTCAGGAAAAATTGGAGGCAGCCTACTTAGCAGGTTGCAGAAGATTTGATGGCGCTATTAAAGGTTTTGGAGGTTGCCCTATGGCAGAAGATGATTTGGTAGGTAATATGGCTACAGAGCAGATGATTACTTACTTCGAAGGGCAATCTATTGATTTAAAATTAGATAAAATTGCTTTTCAAAATGCATTTGGTATGGCCTCCGTAATATTTCCTGCATAAATTAAAAACTGTTTGTTGAAAAAAAAGGAGCAAATCATTTACAATTTGCTCCTTTTAAAAAATCCTTCCAAAATTATTTCTTAGAAACTCTGACCTTGGTCAGATTCACCCTTTTGATCATCATTTGAAATTTTACTTCTTCTCTGACGCTCTTTAAAATCCAGTTTTCCGAATTTATACCCGAAATTGATTCCGATAGAGCGAAAAGGAATAGCTACATTGCTTCTTTGAGTGATATTTTCACCATCAATTTCGCTTCTGAAAGATTTTCTGGCCATAAAAGGCTCAATCATTGATAAACCAATAGTACCTCGTTCATTCCATATAGTTTTTTTAACACCCATTCCAAATATGGAAAATGCGGGATTAAAGCCTTGCAATGTTTGTTGCCTAGGTCTGGCAAAGCCAAACATATCGATGATCCAGTCTCCTTTGAGTTTGATAGAAGAGTTAATATTTCCACTTAACAATAAAGCACTATTTGAAACAGCTCTTCCTTCAATAATTCCATCTGCCATAAAGTAGTTGGCATTAACGCCTCCTCTTACAGTCCAAATTTTAAATAGTTGGGTTGATAAGAAAAGGTTGGCTCCCACATTATCTTGCTGGCCTACGTTTTGAAAAGTTGTTCCTACTGTATCTCTGGTAATAGGAACCACAACAGATTGAATCACCTGATTAATTTGATTGTAAAATACTGAAAGATTAATCGATGTTCCCTTTAGAAAAGTGCTGTATCCCAATTCGAAATTATCTGAGAGCTCTGGGTTCAAAGTTGGATTACCGAAGCTGATGTTGCCAATATTTCCAATTTGCCTGTAAGGATTAACGTTTCCTAGGCTTGGTCTTTGAATCCTTCGATTGTAGGAAGCTTTTACGGTAGTAACTTTACCTAACTTTTGACTAACGATGACACTCGGTAACCAGTTTTCGTAGCTTTGCTCATCAAAATCTTGCTCTGTGGCATCTCTAAAGCTTCCATTCAAACCAGTATATTCATATCTCACTCCAGCTATCAGTCCCAGTTTTTTATTTATATTATACTGAGAAGAGATATACCCTGCATAAACATCCTGATTATAAAAAAATAAATCTGTTCTATCATTTACGACTTGATATTCATTGGAAAATTCCGGTTTTGTTTCAAATTTAAAATCACTGGTGATATCTCTTACAATACTTTTGAAGCCTGTTTCCAACTTGAAATTTTCACCAAAGGGATGCACATAATCTACCTGAATGGTATTCTCCTGATTGTCACCCTCATTATCGTTATTCGCTACTTCATAGTTTGGAGCTGCCGCTAGCTGAGAGATTTCAAAACGCGTGTTACTAATATTTCCGTCAATTTTATAAGATGCTGAAAGTTCCCTACCCGGTTGCTCAGGAAACTTCATGATATAATCGAGGGACCACTCGTAACCAGCATTTTGGGAGAAGTTATCAGTAAATCGATCATAGCTATTACTAAAGGTTGGAAAAGTTTCTTCTACTAAATTTGTTCCTCTTGAATTGCTATTTGACCCTCTCAGTCTAAAGGCGGTTGATAAACTGTGGAACGCGTTGAAATCATAAAATGCACCCATGTTACCAAAATAACCTAATCTATCTCTTAAATTACCACCATTTTGCTCTCTAATAAATTCTTCCCCCGCATTATTAGTCGTTTTTTGGTAAAATTCATTTATTGAAGTCTGCGGCCAAGAATAATAACTACTCGCATTGGCATTAAATCCAAAACGACCTGCCCCTGCATTTAGACCTAACACACCTCTATTAGATCTAGTACCTGCAGTAAGATTTACATTTCCTGCAAAGCCCTGTGGTGTTTGTTTTTTAGTGATAATGTTAATTATACCAGCTGTACCCTCACCATCATATTTAGCAGAAGGAGAAGTAATAACCTCTACACTTTTAATCTGATCTGCGGGAATTAGGCTTAACGCATCACCAGGGCTTGCACCAAACATGCTACTAGGTTTCCCATTGATCAAAATTTGGATATTAGAGCTACCTCTTAGAGAAACATTTCCATCTTGGTCAACCGATAGGAGTGGAGCTCTTCTCAAGACATCGGTAGCATCACCTCCGGCATTTGCTACATCTTGCTCAGCATTGTAAACAATTCTATCAATTTTGTTTTCAATCACCTCTCTTTGTCCGGCTACTACCACCTCATCTAACACATCTGTATCAGTTTGAATGGCCAAATTTTCCAAATTGACATCAGGTGATTTAGGAGTTAATTCAATAGTCTGTATTAAATTTGAATATCCTACAAAAGATACCTGCAGTTTATAGGTACCTAATTTAATATTTAATATTTTAAAAGATCCATCTCCTTCGGTAATTACACCATTGATTGTTTCATCAGTTTCAGGTGATTTAATCACCACAGTAGCGTAGGGGATGGGTTCTTTCGTTTCCTGATCAATAATAGTACCAGTCACTCTCCCAGTTATTTGAGAAGCGCCTCCACCATAGCTACCTCGCTGCTGGCCTATTAAATTTATTGATTGTAATAATGCAATAATTATTAAAATTTTTTTCATAATATTCATTAATTTCACAAAGCTAACCTCTTTACATTGATCTATGTTTTTTAAAGTACATAAAAGGGTACACTCTTTTATATGACTCTAATTTTGAGGGATAAATGGAACTACTTAGTTCGGGCTGAGTACCTTGTTTTTTTTAAGCAACAATTTTTTATTATCGTAAAATAAATAACTCATACAAACCAAAGCTGCTGCCACATCTGCAATCGGAAAAGCGATCCATAGCCCGTTAAGACCAAAAAAATTAGGTAGAATAATTAGAAGTGGTATTAAGAAGAAACCTTGTTTCGTTAAAGTTAACAATAGAGCCGGAATAGATTTCCCGATTGCCTGATAATATGCTGAACTTATTAACTGTAGCGCAATTAAAGGAGTAGCAATGAAAGTTATTCTTAATGCAGGAACGGTTTCGGAAATTAAGCTTTGATCGTTTGTGAAAACACGAATGATTTGGGGTGTGAAAATCATAATGGCGGTAAAAATAACTGATGATATCAGCGTGCCTGCAATCATGGAGTTTTTAAGAGCCATTTTAACTCTTTTCCATAGTTTAGCACCAAAATTATAACCTATAATGGGCATAGACCCTTGTGTTATGCCTAATGCAGGAATATTAACTACCATCATCATACGATTGATAATGCCGTAAACTGCAATGCTTGATTCTCCTCCATACTTATATAGAGAATTATTAAGCACCAGAAATAGTAAACTTACTACTCCCTGCCTGGCAAAAGTAACAGAGCCGATAGCGAAAATTTCTTTGGAAATTTTAAAATCTATGACTAAATCCGTCCATTTGAGGAAAATGCCTGATTTGCCTTTAATAAAGAAAAAGGCTGCGTAAGAAGCACTCATTAAATAAGATATTGTTGTTGCCCACGCTGCTCCTTTAATTCCCATATCAAAGACAATGATAAATAAAGGATCTAAAATTATATTTATAACTGCTGGCACAATCATAACATACATGGCTACTTTTGGATAACCTACAGCTCTAATTACACTATTTGACATCATAGCATAGGCTAATATCGGTATTCCAAGTAAAATTATACTGAAATATTCTACAGTAGGCTTAAGTATATCTCCTTTGGCCCCAAAAGCAAGCAAGAGCGGCTCAATAAAAATATACCCTAAAATACAGAAGCCAATACCCAGTAAAATGGTAAGCGTTAACTGGTTTCCTAAAGTTTTCCCTGCTTTCTCAGGGTCATTGGCACCCAAAGCTCTTGAAATAATGGAAGCTCCACCTATTCCAATGCCCATTCCAATAGAAGAGATCAAAAAAGTTATAGGGATAACAACTGTAATAGCTGCAATTGCGAGTGAACCTACAAAATTGCCAACAAATATTGTATCTACAATACCGTAAACAGATAGCACCAAAATGCCAATGGAGGCAGGAATAGCTTGTTTTCTTAATAAAAAGTTGATTGGCTTGCTGCCAAATTCATCAGATGTGCTCATTAATTACATGTAATTACAGATAATGTTACGACAAATTATTTTAATAGTTCTTTAGTGTGATCATAAAAACTTAATATAAATATGATAGTCCATAGAATAGTTCTTATCCAGTTTACTTTTACCAGTTGAGATATTGTATAAACTAGTCCATCGGTATCGTTGGCTATTTTATTATGTAGGGGTACTGCTTGTGCAAAGGTAGAGATCCAAATCAAAATAATTAGAACTAGTTGTATGATGTGTAATGTAGTGCCCGATTTAAAAGTTATATATCCAGTGGTCCCTAATTGAATAAACATTAGAGGTAAAACTATAAAAGTGATTAGATTAGTATATTTATTGTGCCATATAAACAGATCTTTGGCAGCGTAAAAATGAAAAGAGGGATATATAATAATTTGTACTATCCAAATGAGCACTACTAATCCGAAGTCGCTCAGAAGTTTTATTAAATTGATCATATTTATTAATAAGTAATTTTAACAATTTAAAGTAGTTTCTGTTTAAAACTTATGGCAAAGAATATATTGCATCATCAAACACATAATCTTTCAAATTCTTCCGAGTGGATTGTGTTTTTACATGGCGCAGGAGGGAGCACAGCAACTTGGAAATATCAGCTAAAAACTTTTTTGCCTTTTTATAATGTATTAATGATAGACCTACGAGATCATGGCAAATCTAAGGATATCGAACCTAATCATATTAATTATAAGTTTGATATCATCACGGAAGATATCGTAAAGGTGCTCAACTTAAATGAAATTAAAAAGGCTCATTTTATAACTTTATCATTTGGCAGTGTTTTACTGCAGGATTTAAGCATTAAATATCCTAAGTTGGTAGCTTCGGCAATTTTTGCCGGGGGTATTTTTAAGGCTAACAACTGGATTAAATCCTTTGTCAATTTAGCAAGGTTCTTAAATTTGATCTTGCCTTACAGGTGGATGTATACTTTATTTTCATGGTTATTAATGCCTAAAGAGACTCATAAAAACTCACGTAAAATTTATCAAAAACAAGCACAAAAGCTAACATCACTGGAATATATGAAATGGGTTGGTTTATATGCTGAGTTTTTCCAGCTTTTAGATCGATTTTTCAATCAGAAAATACAATTTAATGGTTTGGTGATAATGGGAAAAGAAGATTATATATTTTTGCAGGCTGCAAAATCATTCGTGCAAAATCAAAAGAGTGTTAGACTAGAGATCATTGAAAATGCGGGTCATATTTGTAATATAGATCAACCTGAAGCCTTTAACACTAGCGCCTTTAATTTTATTAAGGAAAATAATTATCTCTCTGCTGATTTTCCGGCCATCCATGCCCAATAGATAAGAAAAGGGTGTATCAGCACCAGTCGAACCCAGCCTATCCAGTTTGGTACACATAAACCTCCATCGATGCAAGATCCAATTTGTATAAAATAAACATGAGCAGGAATAAAAGCAAATAACATTAAAATTATTAAATAACTTGCTGTTTTCCTTGTTTTAGGAAAGGCTAAACCTATTGCTAATACAATTTCAGCTATGCCACTCAAAGTGTTAATTAAATTCGGTTCTGGAAAAACAGGAGGTATTAATGGAAGATAAAATTCCGGATTAATGAAATGATTTATACCTCCAACTGCATAAAATATAACAATTAATCTTATCGACCACTTACTATTAAGATAACTTCCAATTCGCTTCATCATGAACTTGTTTTAAAATAAGAAAAAATGGAATCCACCAAATGAAATCATTGGTAATTAATGTATAAATAAACTCAAAAGGAACTTTATCTGTCAAATAGTTATAAAAAAAACCAACAGGCCCAAAAATTTTACCTAAAAACCCTACAAAAACAATAGGCCAGTGCTTTATTGGGTTATAGGAGGCTAGCCAATATCCGATTCCGTAAACCCCAATTACCATGCCCATCCCTTGCCAAACTAAATTATGATTTAGAGGCTCCATACCTACTAGTTTGAAGAATTGCTGAGGAAACAATACTACCCAGGCGCCCCAAATTATATTATATATAGCTGCAGCTCTTAAAATTATTTTTGACATGCTGTTACTTTTTATCGAATCAGAAACCCTTCAATTGTGGTTTTATTATAGAGATAAAGCCTAAAATCGAATATTATTAGTTAAAAATCCTGTTTTTTTGATTAATTACAATGTAGAAAGGTAATAAGCGGAGTAAAATAATTTGTATTACTATGTTTTTTTTAACTTTGTTTCGTTAAACTTATATTTGAAACCAATAAATACACTGTTTTTTAAGACAAGATTATGTTTATGAATAAAATTAAATGTTTTGCTACTATTTTAATAGGGACTTTTTTCATTACCCTTTCTCCAGCTATTGCGCAAACTGAAGAGCAAGATGCTACTTTAAAATCTACCTTTAATGACTTAATTGATAATAGCGAAACCTTTCAACAATATAAGGTGATACCTATAGTGAAGATGAATAGCTTTGGAAAGCAACTAACTGATACTTTACAAGGGTATAAAGAAGTAATTTCTGAGGAAATTAGTGCTAAGAATAAGGCTAATCAAAAGGTAGATAGCTTAAAATCTGAGGTTAAAGATTTGCAAACTGACTTAGAAGAGACTCAGCTTATGGTTGACGGGATCATGTTTTTAGGTATGCCAATGAATAAATCAGGTTATACTATAATGGTTTGGTCAATTATATTTGTGCTATTGGCAGGTATAATAGTTGTTTATGT
>JBBSPJ010000235.1:0-7148 GCA_038258905.1 Cytophagales bacterium | reverse complement strand
GGAAACGACTACTCACTGTTTTCTGAAGGCATCCATTCTCCTTCTCTTCAGCTAAGCGGTAAAATATCAGATAAAATTAGCGCAATGGTGAGCTCTAGAAGATATGTTTTTGGAGGCTGGGTAGGACAAGGAACTGAAAGGAACAGAGAGTGGCATCCCAAAAATCAATGGCTGCATAATGCTAAAATCAGTTATATATCGGAAAAGTTTGACTTAACCTACTCTACCCAATGGATGAAGGAAGAAATACTAAATAGAGGAGATGTCAATGATAATAATCAATTGCTTGATCCCTTTGCAATAGACGAAAGCTATAATGCTAATCGTTTCATGCATCAATTACAAGCTAATTTTGATATCGGAAAATGGAAGCTACACTCTGCCAATTCATTTACAGACTATAGCAGAATTAGTAAGGAGTATCAAACCAATCTGGTTACTGAAGAAGAAAGACTTACGGCAAATAGCCAACAAGATACCATTTTCTACAAGGATTGGTTTAGTAGAAACACTTTGCAGGGAACCATCATAAAATCTGAAAGATGGAAGATAAATGCTCAGCTGGGAGCAGAATTACAGTACGAACAAGCGGGTGGAACTACACTCACTTCAGGAAATAAAGATCTATGGAATAGTGCTTTATTTGCCTCATCAGAAATACAATTTGGTAATGATCTGAAAATCAGGCCAGGAATCCGGTATACTCTGAACAGTATATTTAAAACCCTTCCGACACCGGCCGTCAATTTAAAATATAATATGACGGAAAAACTACAATTGAGACTTGGATATGGAAGAGGATTTAGAGCTCCTTCAATTCGAGAATTATATCATGAATTCATTGATACCAACCATAATATTTTAGGCAATGAAAATCTAATACCTGAAACATCTCACAACTTCAATGCAGATATCAATTTTGCAATAAACAAAGAACAAGAATTGAATTTCAGCGCATTTTATAATAATATCAGTAACATGATTACCTATTTCATTCCCCAACAAGCTACAGCTGCCACTACTTACAGAAACTTAGCAAGCTTTAGAACTAATGGAATTAACGCAAGATGGAATGATAGCTATAAAAATTTCAATTATAATTTGGGTTTGGCTTATGTAGGTAGATTCCAAAGATTATCTGAAGAATTTGAGGTGAACAAGATGCTTTATTCGCCCGAAGCCAATGCGAATATCAACTACTCATGGTTAACCCCTAGAGTCAATATTGGACTCTTCTATAAATTCACTGGAGCCAACCAAGCCTATAGAGAAATAACTACTGAAAACGGCAATACAATAGTTGAATTACAACAGATGAACGCCTTTAATTGGCTTGATCTTACAATTTTAAAAGAATTTAACCATGGCATTCAAATTTCGACAGGGATAAAAAACTTAACCAATATAACCAGCATTCAAAACAACTTCATCGGTGGTGGAGCTCATAGCGGAAATAATAATGGGCAAACTGCCATGGCCTATGGAAGAAGCTATTTTCTAAGAATCAATTATCAGTTTAACTATTAAAATAATATCGAAATGAACAGAAACAATAAATTATTATCCATACTAACTGCACTTATTTTCCTTTTCTCCTCCTGCGAACAGGAAGAAGAGCTGCAAGCAATTAATGTAAACTTCAGCAATACAACTGCAAATATCAATACTGAGAATTCCCGAGCAGAAATCAGTATTGTCTTTTCAAGAGCCGTAAATCAGGCTGGAAATCTCATTATATCTATTGACCAAAATGATCTAATTTATGGTGAGCAAAATGACTTTTATACTGAACCAGAAGCTGAAAGTAATACACTTAGTTTAAACTATTCCGCTGGGGATAATCAAGTTAATTTTTCTATAAAAGCCGGAGAAGGACTTAACATTCAAGAAAACAAATTTTTACAATTACTTCTGGAATCAAATGAGGATCTCAATTTGGGTCAGAACTCTACAGTAGAAATAGCATTTTCTGAAAATTTTATTGCACAGTCAGGCTCAATTGAAATGAATGCAGGCGGCCCCGACTTTACCCAGCAAGCTTTTGTGGATTTAAGTAAATTGAGCTCATCTTCAGTTGATAAAGACACATGGGATTTAGGCTTTTACAGTGGGAATGGCCATCATGTAATAATCAATTCTACTGCACAAGTAATGGCAAGACCATTGGATAAAACAGATTTAGCGAATGTAACAGCTGAAGATACTGTCGGATTTGCAAGTGAAATGCAAATAGGGTTTACTGCCACCCCTCCTGCAGTTGCATGGATTGACGAGCCCGGTGGCGATATAAATAAAACAGCGATAGCCTCTATCTCTTCTAACGAAGCAGAAAACAAGATATACATTATCAAAAGAACAGGTGAAGGAAGAAATTGGAAAAAAGTGAAGATCACACAAACCGATGACGGATACTCAATCGATTATGCCAACATTGGAGAAGCCGAGTTTGAAACCGCCGAAATATCTAAATTAGAATCCCATAACTTCGCGCATTTTGATTTAGATAATGAAATCGCTGATTTTGAACCAAATAAAGATAACTGGGATATGATGTATGGCACATATACCGAAAAATTCCCTTTCGGCCCTGATGAAATTCCATACAGCTTTAATGATTATATCATTCTCAACCGTCACAATACTGCTTCAGCCGTGGTAATGATAGAGGGGAACACAACTTATGAGGATTTCAACCTACAGCAAACGGAAAATTTAACTTTCAATAGCGAAATCAATGCTATTGGCTCTTCATGGAGACGAGGCGGAGGGCCAGGTAGTTCACCAGCAGTTTTAGACGACCGCTTCTTTGTGCTCAATGACAGCCAAGGTAATTACTACAAAGTCAGATTCATCAGCATGTATGATGATGATAATGAAAGAGGCTTTACCTCATTTGAATTCGAAATCTTGAATTGATCATGTCAAAATTCATTAGTATATTCTTCATAATAGCTCAGTTAAGTTTAGGGAGTTTATTTGTTTATGCAGGTGTGCGAAAATTTATTCCCAGCCCCGCTCGCAAATCTTCCAACATTGAAATAGTGCCGGGTAGCACTAAGGAGCACATGATAAAATTTATAGACGGGTTAAAAGCCAATAGCTATTTCTGGCCATTTTTAGGAGTAGTGGAAATCACTGCAGGAGTATTATTAATAAGTCAATTTTTTGCTGTGGCGGGAGCATTTCTTTTAGTTCCGATAAGCTTAAATATATTTTTATTCCATATTTTCTTAAAACCAGATGATGTAAGCGGTGGAATTATGTCTGCTCTTTATCTATTGATCAATATCTTAATAATAGCCAAAGATTACAACAAGTTAAAATCAATTTTATACACAAATAAACCCTTTCAATTATGAAAAAAGTAAGTTTAATATTCATGCTCGCAGTATTCGCAATGAGTGCACAAGCGCAAAAAAAGAAGAAAGCAAACGACATAAGAGCTATTAAAGACATGTGCGGTTGCTATGAAGTAGAATTCAGTTTTGCAGAGACCTTCTCTCCAATTAAAGATTATGAATTCCACGATAACTACAAATCAGGTGCCTTGGAATATGTTTTTCCTATACAAGAAAGTAACGATAAAATAGTGCTTCAGCATTTATTGGTTATGGGTGACACTATGATTATCAAACACTGGAGACAAGACTGGTTGTATGAGAATACCGATATCTACGCATTTCATAAAGACAATACATGGGAATATAAAGAGCTTAATAATAATGAAGTAAAAGGTCAATGGACTCAAAAAGTTTATCAAGTTGATGACGGCCCAAGATATGAAGGCAGTGCTACCTGGGTACATGTTGATGGGAAAAGTTATTGGGAAGCTAAATCAGATGCTCCACTCCCGAGAAGAGAGTTCTCTAAAAGAGATGATTATAATGTAATGGCTCGCGAAAACAGGCATGAAATTACTGAAAATGGCTGGCTGCACGAGCAGGATAACCAAAAAGTTTTGCGCGAGGATAGTAAAGATATGGTACTAGCGTGGGAAAAAGGCTGGAATACCTATACAAAAACTGAGGCCAACAAATGCAAGGTAGCTCAAGAATGGTGGGCTGAACATCAAGATTATTGGGCAGATGTAAGAACCGTTTGGGATGAATTATTTGCTTCAAAAAGTACCGTTAAAATAAAGAAGAAAGTCGATGATAAAGTTTTGTTTATGCCGCTTTTTGAATTACAGGATAAACTGGCCGAAACCAAATATAACAGTGATAAAGCACAAGCGGCAATCAAGGTAATTATACAACAATATTTGGAAAGTGAGCAAAGGCTCAGCTTGAAATAAAATTTTCAGAAGCTTGATTACATGGTAATCAAGCTTCTGAAAATATCAAAAATTATGATGTAAACTAATTTGTGCCTGACCTTTAGACCAGTTATCGGTAGTCTGCTGCATCCAGCCTAATTGCATTCTCAAGCCATTGTGTAAGCTATACCCCATACCCAAATAAGTACGATTCCTATCGAATAATTCCACAGTTCTGTCAGCCCCAACATTTCTTTCTCCATTAATGAATAATTCATTGTACAAAGCCACGTAAATCGTCTTTTTTACCAATTGGGTATTATTTAGCGGGATATTTAAAAATAGATTGTAACGATAGCGAGTTCGAAAGTCTTGGCCTTCCACCCACCGTTGTTCATATCTAAATCTGTGAGTTATTAAAAACCTGCTTCCTACAGTTTGCGGAATTAATGCTTCTTGATAAATTCTACTTTCATTGAAATTATTTCTACTTTCACCAAAAGTGCCGGAAGTAATATGAGCATACCCTAAAGTAAATAGAATATTAGCATTTTTAGGTTTGTAGGTTGCCCCAGTCCTTAAGAGAATTTGTTCCAAATCTGACCCAGCATTCCAAAATCGGAATTGGTAATCTCCTTGAATACCAAATTGCGAATTTTTGAATGATTTGTTAAAGAAATACATATACCAAGCACCTAATTGAGATTCATCAAGTGTGTTTTGTGCCTGCCCAACAAAGGGTAAAGATATTAAGGCAAGTAAAATAATTACTTTTTTCATTTTTATATATTATGTCTTTTAAATTGAATAAGAATGGAAAAAACAACTGTTGATAATTCTATCAACAGCTGTAAATAATTAATTTATTGCTTAACGGAAGCATATTTAGGTAAGCTGGTAATTGTTTCTTCTAATAATTCAACGGCTCCACTTCGAAGATTGTAGACAGCCCCAACGATTAGGATTTCTCCTGTCGCAGACTTTCGGCTTAAAACGGGCTCAAGATTTCTTAATAGCCTTACTTGTTCCAAAACATTTTCTCGAATCGCTAAATCAGATGTTTCCTTTTCACCTAGATTTGCTGCTTTAGCTATTAAAGCGGCAGGCTTTATGGCGTTAATCAAAGTAACCACATGTCCTGGTGGGTTTTCCGGCAGTTTCATTGCTGCCTCCACTGCCCCACACGATTCATGCCCTAGTACTACGATCAGACGAGTATTGAGAACCACTGCTCCATATTCGATTGTTCCGTAAGAAGCTTGAGCCATCACTTGACCTGCAGTTCTTGTAATAAATAGATCGCCTACTCCTTGATCAAATATAATTTCATTTGGTACTCTACTGTCAGCACACCCAATAATGGTAGCAAAAGGTTTTTGTCCCAATTGATTATTTTTTAAATCCTGCTCAGTTTGTCTTGGTTTTATACTTTTGTTTTCTGCAAATCGCTTATTTCCATAATACAGTTTTTTCAATCCGTAATAGGGGTCTAAATATGCACTATCGCGGTCAGCAAAATATTGACCATTTTCAACTAGAATTAGTTTTTTCACTAATTCAGTCGTTTGCGCTTGAAGCCCTAAAAAAGGTGCTAAAAAGAAGAATGATAAAATAGGAAGAAAATATTTCTTTGAAGTATTCATTTTTATAACATTTAAGTAATAATTCCCAATATGGATTGTGATTATTTATGAATTTTAGAAAATATAAATTCATTTATAAAACTATGCAATAAACAGAGCTTCGGGTGGAATATCAGGCGTGTTATAAAAATTAAACAAGTATAAATCGGTAAAAGAAAGGCGTGCAGATGCTAAATTGTCCGAACAAAAACTTAATTCAAGGGACTTGGTAAGTATTTCATCATACTGGTTTTTACTTTGTTCTGACTTTTCTTCCCTTTCTTCCTCAATTAATTGGACAGAACATATAGCTTCACCGGCATTCGATACAGCTATTTGAACCTGTAAGGCCACAAATAAGCAATTTAAAACGAACGCTATGATTCTGGTTTTTTTCATCGAATAAATGGATAACGCAATGTAGCGTAGAATGTTTAAAAAATGTTTAGCGTCATACGAGAAAACTAGAAAGGCGCTGAAAACCAATTTATAATATCATTTTCAAATTTTGGAAGGATGCCTGCTCATTAAATTACAGCGCTAAATAGCCTACGGCTAAATATTTTAACTGATTCCGTATGTATTTATACTGCAATATTCTCCAAAAATAATATCATTAACGGTTTTAGGAGAGCAAATGGTGATTTAAAAATGTCATTCAATAAAAAAGTCATTCTTCGAGCAGTTATCAGAAGAAATGAGAACTAAATTGATAGCGCCTCCTAGAAGGCGCATAAGGTTTCTTATAAATAAACGACAAAGCTAATTGTAACAGGAATAATTTTTTCAGATCGGCAATTTCTGTATTTTCTTTAAATTATCAACTATTAAATTGAACCTTCCCACCTATCTTCTTATAAGCGTCTTCAGCCACATATCGAGACTGAGCGGCACCAGAGATATCTAAAATTCATCAAGCATAACCGAGCAATTAGACAGATCACAAGCAGCAAGTAGCTTATGAATTGTTGAGCTGTAAAAGATAATGACGAAATATTTGTAAAAGTAGCTAACAAACTGTCGATAAATCGTTTATTGCTTATATGAATAAATACGGTATTTTAATTAGCGTTCTTTTATTATTTTGTGTTGTTAATAAATCCTTAGGACAATGCTTACCACAATCCACGGCCTATAAAGCCGGTGAAGAAATTTGGTATGATGTAAAGTACAACTGGGGCATTATTTGGGTAGATGCTGCAGAGGTAAAATTTGCCGTAGAAGAAGCAAGATGGGAAGGACAAGATGCGTATTGGTTTAAAGGTTATGGT
>JBBSPJ010000234.1:0-7214 GCA_038258905.1 Cytophagales bacterium | reverse complement strand
TGATGAGGGATTCGGAACTTTAGATCCGGAAACGCTGGATCAAACATTAGATACCCTGGAAAAACTGCAGGCGGAATCCTCCAAAACCATTGGCATCATCAGCCACGTAGATTCATTGAAGGAGCGAATAGCTACCCAAATCCAGCTCAAAAGGCACGGACAAGGGTATAGTACTTTGGAGATTGTTTGATGGTGTGTGAAGTGTGTAAAGAAAAAAGTTATTTCTTGATTTCCCTACACCGTTTCCAATGGCCAATGGCTCACAGGACATCACCTTGAAAGGCATGCATCACAAGATTTTGTCATCATTTTTGTTTTCCTGGCGGAACAAAAATACCGCCAAAATCGGGCGTGCATGGTGCTTTTATCCTAGGGCTGGCACCTTAGGATACATACCGATAGCTATCGGTACACCCTTAACAGGGCTTGTAACCAACTTGTAAAGGCATTTAGAGTCATATCATCATAAACATAAATTAATGGGGTCGAACTACCTTTCTATTCCCGGTCGGCACATGTGGTGTTTAATCATCGCTTTAGCGATCAGTCTTCAACTGCTTTCAGTGCTTTTTCTTCCCTCCTATGTTCTTTCCAAAATATCGTCTTAGCTAAAACTGCTTTTAACAGCCGTCATATTTCATCCAACTTTAAAAGTTTCGTGAGACACAAACCTTGGCTCCGGGGACTTAAATAATCAAGCTTTTCTTTGCGCCCTAGCGACTTGGCGGTTACTCATCGCTTTAGCAATCAATCCTCCGCTTTTTCTTCCCTCTTCTCCTTCTTTCTGAAATATCTTCTAAACAAAAAATTGCTTTGTAGAGCTTCCATATTTTCATCCAGTTTTATTGATGAACTTTCAAGATTTTTGATTAGACCTTTCAAATCGGCACCTGCCTCTTCATCATGAAGCAAAACACCCATTGAAGTATTGGGATTATTCGTCAAAGCTTTCACATCCGAAATAAATACTGCAGCCGTGTCAGCTATTTGTTGCACCTCAGCTAAGGTCGCTTTTATTGATGCGAAAATGATTGTATCAGTGACTAAGTCATTCGCCAGGGTACCCTCTTCGTTTAATTGAGCCGTAAAAGCATTCAATGAGTTGAGTAATTTCTCTGTTTTGAGGGACGCATTTCTAAGGGACAAAGCAGTAGCATTCATATTGTCGTAAAGTGCATCATCTTTCAACAATTTACCCAAGCTACCTTCACCTGCTGCAAGGCCGCTACTGATCACCTTGAAATCATCCGTTATGGCTAATATGTTTTTGTTATTTTCCTGAAGCATATCCACCATATCTTCTGTGTTAAAAGTTTCCTCCACAATCAATGTATCACCCTCCTTCACCTGCTGAGCATTTGCAGAACCTCCATAAATCACCAATATTTTGTTCCCAATGAGTCCATCAGAGCTAATTTTAATTTTAGCATCTTTTCGAATATACTCCTGCGACCTGGTTTCTATGTTCACATGTACTTCCACTTGAGAATTTCCATGTAGAGAGATGTCTTTCACAGTACCCACCTTAACTCCTGAAAACCATACATTATTTCCGACTTGTAGGCCACCCACCTCGTCAAAGAAGGAAGTTACGTGCATTTTCTCCTTGAAAGTACCTGTAATACTCCCTACCATTAAAATGCCTGCTATGAGAAAAGCTAGGCCTATTACAACAAATATACCTACTACTACTGCGCGTTTATTGGATGAATCATTCATTATTATTTTGTAAAATTATAGTTGTAAAAACTTTTAATCTGTGCATTATCTATGTCAAATAAATCTTCGAAATTTTTACTCTCCGTAAAATTTCCGTCTATCAACATCGCCACCTTTTGAGAGGTGGTTTTAGCACATGTCAAATCGTGCGTAATAACTATGGCACTGGTATGGTAGCGTTCCTGCATTTCTACAATTAGCTCGTTAATTTCGGTGCATGTTACCGGGTCAAGCCCAGATGTTGGCTCATCATATAACATGATTTCAGGCTTTAGAATAAGTGTACGTGCAATTCCAATCCTTTTTCGCTGACCTCCCGAAAGACCTGCAGGCATTTGCTTAGCCTTATCCGCTAAACCTACTGCTTCTAAAGAGTCCATAACTTCATCTTTTACTTCTGCCCTACTTAGCTTTTTGAAATTCATGGTAAGCGGAAATGCCAGATTCTGAAATACATTCATACTATCATAAAGCGCACTATTTTGGAATGAAAAACCAATCCGCAAGCGTAAAATATCTAGCTCTTTAGCATTCAATTTATCAACTTCCTGCCCTAAAACATTTACATAACCTTTATCAGGTTTTAGTAAGCCTACAAGTATCTTAATTAGTACAGATTTACCGGTACCTGATTTACCAAGCACAGCAATATTTTCTCCTTTTAACAAGCTAAAATCCACTCCTTTGAGGACATCTAACTCACCAAATGATTTATAAAGCCCCTTAATTTCAATGACAGGCTCTCCTATTGTGTTGGTAATATGTTGTTTATCTTCTGTCATACTAAAAATATCTTATCCAGTTCACTACTTGAACTATCAGCATTTCTTCCAAAAAAATCAGGAACATAGATAAAACCACTGCCTGATTGGCTGCTCTCCCCACTCCTCGAGTGCCTTGAGTGGCATTAAAACCTTTATAACAGCCTACCATGGCTATTGTAAAACCAAAAAAGAGAGATTTAACAAGCGAGGTAATGATATCTAAGAACCCAATAGAAGAAAAAGCACCTTTAAAATAGGCAATAAACCCGGTAGCCTCCTCCATATTTACGTTGACATAAGACCCCAACAAACCTACAACTATACAATAAAAAGTAAGCAATGGAATTGTCACTAAAGAAGCTAGCACTCTGGTGACTACCAAATACTTGAAGGGATTTATGGCTGACACCTCCATCGCATCTATCTGTTCAGTCACCTTCATAGATCCTAATTCCGCACCTATACTAGACCCTACTTTTCCAGAGGTAATTAATGCTGTCACCAGCGGCCCCAAAGCACGTAAAATGGCAATCCCCATTAAAGAAGGCAGCCAAGAGGTAGCGCCAAAATCTTCCAGCGAAGGGCGCGATTGCTTGGTGAAAACCAGGCCAATGATAAAACCAGTAACAGTAATTAGAGGAAGTGCCTTTAAACCAATTTCAAAACATTGGTTGACAGTCTCCCGAAAATAAAATGGGGGCTTAGATAATTCTCTAAAAAAACGGACAGTAAATTTATAGGCATCACCTACTCCAATAAAATATTGATCTAAACCTCTCGAAATGAGATGCTTTCTAGGCTTTTTAACATCCATGCTGCTCATTCAATTTGATCTCATTACTTATACTTATTTTTAGCTGTCCCGAACTTAAAGCCATATTTAATTTTTTATAGATGCAAAGTACTGTATAATTTAGCTAGATCACATTATACACATGATTATAATATTTACATTAATTAAGTGCTATACGTTTAAAAAAAGAATTAGGATAATTTATATTATAAAATCTCTATCTTATTCCTGTGCTGCTCAATTTTTTCTTCCTTCTCTAGTTTCTTTAAAACTCTGGAAACAACTACTCTTGAAGTATTGAGTTCATCGGCAATTTGCTGATGCGTTTTATTGATTTCAAAAGAGCCTGTAGCCTGTTTTTTGTCTAGTAAATAATTGTAAAGTCGTTCATCCAGATTCATAAATACCAGGCTATCCACAGTATGTAATAATTCATCAAAACGCATTTGGTACGATTGAAACACAAATTTTCTGAAAGAAGGGTATTTCTGAATCCAACTATCCAGGTAAGCAGTAGGCATCATCCACATTTCAGTATCTTCCTCCGCCACTACATGGAAAGTACTCTTTTTGCCTTCTAAGCAGCATGTAATGGACATAGCACAAGTGTGCCCTCCTTCTAAATAATAAAGAAAGACTTCATTGCCTTTTTCATCGTGGCGCATTACGCGGAGTAATCCTTTCAACACCAAGGGCATTTCGCCTGCTTCCTGATTGGGAGATATCACTGTCTGCCCTGCTTTTACTTTTTTAAGCCTGCCTAAGCTCAAAATTTCCTCTCTAAGAGGAACTTCCAATATTAACTCATTTAAGAGTTGATTAACAAATTCCAAATTGATGCTTGTTTAGTTAGCTATTTATTTATTGTTAGCACAAATGACAAATATAGATACTCTAAAAAAGCAAGAAAGTTTTTATTATAGATTGAAGAAAAAATAAATGGATTCAATCCTTTAGTAAGAAAAAATAATTAAGTTTAATCATCATTCAAATCACCTTAAAATTTAACCTTATGATTAAAGCATCCTTTCTTTTCACTTTACTGTTTTTGCTAACTCAAAACATTCAAGCGCAAGACATACAATTCTACGAAAGTGAATCTGGTAAAAAGCATTTCTGGGGGTCTTTTCCCATAGATTACTTAAAACAAGATACTACCTATTCCGGATGGTTTAATGAAAGTTATGATGCTTTTGAGATGGAAAAAAAAGAGTATGCATGGGTGAATAACCTTGAAGATAAGCAAGTGGATATTTTTATCGGTACCTGGTGTGGAGACACACAAAATTACGTACCTAAATTCCTGAATATGTGGGATCAGTTAGGCTTAAAAAGAGAGCAACTCAACTTTATAGCCCTTCATGATAGCGACTCATTGTACAAGCAAGGACCCAATGGAGAAGAGAAAGGCTTAAAAATTCACAGGGTACCTACGTTTATTTTCAGAGAAGAGGGCAAAGAAATAGCCAGAATAGTAGAGTTTCCTAATACTGATTTAGTGACTGACTTAGCACAAATTGCCTTGGGTTATCCTCCTGCACCAAGCTATCGAGCAGCTAATTATCTACTAGACTTATTCGAACAAATGCCTCTTGATTCCATCTATAAAGATATGAATAAGTATTTCTATTCAACTTATTATAAAGCAGCTAAGTACAATGAATTAAATACTCTTGGCAAAGTATTGATGCAATCAGACAGGCTGCAGGAAGCAATATTGGTATACAATTTTAATACTGCAATATATCAGTATAACCCTATAGTAAATACAAGTTTTGCTAAAGCACTTGATAAAGCAGGCAATTACCCTATGGCAATACAGTTTTACGAAACGGCACTAAAAGCAAAACCTGAAGATGAGGAAATTCCTAAAGAAATAGAGCGGTTAAAGGTTTTGGTGGCGGAGCAAAAAGAAAAGACTGAGGAGAAGGGGGAGTAAAATCTTTTTGTCTTCAATTAACTGATAAAGAACCGCTAAGAATATTAAACTTAGCGGTTATCACATTTCAAAAACCACTATGAAAAAATCCCTCCTCCTGTTACTATTCATTATTATCTCTACCATAGCAAATGCTCAGCAGAATGATAAGTTCTTTGCTAAATCCTGGTTGCAAGTTTACCAATATGAATTAGACGATTTACCGAAATCTGCAGCAGCTCTTGTAGACTCCATTTATGAACAATCAGTTATAAGAAAAGATGCAAAACAACGAGTTAAAGCACTTATTTATCAATCTAAATTTGCATTAACTTTAGAGGAAGATGCACAACTCAAAATCATCAATAATTTTAAAGGGGAGATTCAATCAATAGGATTCCCAGAGAAGAACATCCTGACAAGTTTACTGGCCGAATTATACCTCAGCTATTATAATGATAACCGATGGCAGATCAGGAACAGAACGCAAACCGAAGAGAAAATAGACAGTGTAGATTTTCGAATCTGGGATATTGAGACTATTTTAAATGAAGCACAACTCCTTCATCAGCAATCTTTACAACCTAAAATTCATCTTCAAAGTATTTCCATTGCTGACTATTACATGTTATTGGATATTAAGTCAGATTCCGCTAATTACAGACCTACCCTGTACGATTTATTGGCCCATAATGTCCTGGACTTTTACAAGAATGAGGCACTTAATATGCCAGGACCTGCTCAATCAATCAAATTATCGGATTCTAGCTATTTTTTAAGTCCATTGAGTGTAAATACACCCAAAGTAGATTATTTTATACCCGAAATTGCCTCAATCAATTTATACTTAGAGCTTCTTACCTTCCATTCCGAGAAACAAAATATCGATGCGCTGATAGTGGTACAAATTGATTATTTGCAATACCTTAAAAATAATGGACATTTTCCTGATGCTAACAGGCTTTATGAAAAAGCTTTAAATCAATTAATTACCGATTACGAAGGCGATGAAGCATCTACATTATTATTTTTTGAGCTCGCCAACTTTTACTTTGAACGACAACAGAAAACGGAAGCTCTATCTGTATGTAATAAAGGAATTGCTTCATTTCCTGAAAGTCATGGTGCGAAAAAGTGCCAGCAATTAAAGGATGAAATTTTAGATTCTGATTTGGAGATAATAATGGATGAGGTGTTGCCCATTGAACAGCATGGTAAAATGTTAGTGGAATATACTAATATCGACAGCATAGAATTTACCCTTTACAAATTAGATCAGGAATTTATTAACCTCTATAATTTGCTTAATACAGATTCAGCCAAGAATCATTTTATTGCTACTCACCAAGAATTAAAAAGTTTTTCTCAGGCACTTAAAAACCCCGAGGATTATCTGGGCCATTCAACAGAAATACTTTTGCCACCTCTCCCATCAGGAAAGTATATTTTATTAGCCAATGCTTACGATCTTTCAGGCAAGAAAACATTTACCTATAATAATTTGCAGGTCAGTAATTTAGCTGTCATTAATTCTGAGTTAGATAAAGCCAAACGTTTTCAGTTGATTAACAGAAATACTGGTGCTCCTATTGAGGGTGGTACACTTTATTTGTACAAAAATGATAAGGAACAACCATTCACTAAACTAACCACCAATTCAAAGGGCTTCGCAACCCTTGACCACCCTAAAACCTACTTCAGATTTCATATGCTAGCTACAAATCAAAGTGACAGCATCCTTTTACCCGGAAACTACATTCGTGCTCATAGCCAATATAATAGAAATAACAAGGAAGCTACCACTGCAAAAGTTAAATTACTCACCGACCGGAGTATCTACAGACCAGGTCAGGAGGTGTTTTTTAAAGGAATTTTGATTTTTGAGCGCAACGGAACAATCGAAACTGTGGCCGGAGAATACCTGAAAATCACCTTAGAAAATGTAAACGAAGAGGAAATAGATGAATTACGGCTAAAAACCAATGATTTTGGATCCGTAAGCGGTAGTTTTAAACTGCCT
>JBBSPJ010000233.1:0-7232 GCA_038258905.1 Cytophagales bacterium | reverse complement strand
CAAATTAATCTCCATGGCATTCCTTTTTGTGTGAATTTTTCATCACCGTTATTATGCCTGGTCAATCTATCATTAAAATCCTTCGTTTGACCACGATAGAATTGATCAATTTTCTCAGAGTATAGGATATAAACAGTATAATTCTGCATCTACCAAAACAAATTAGACACAAAAAAAGGTTAACTATCTTTAGTTAACCCTTTATTAGTAGCGAGAGCAGGATGCTGACGAAGCAAAGCTTGTCAGCATCAAGACAATTTCTGCGCAGAGCAGAAATTCATCTTGGCTCGAATAGTGCAAATAACAATCATTATGAGGCCAATTTTCGCAAGAATAAAAGTGCATTTTCATCAGCTATACCTTTATTATACTTCAGCATGAATCGGATAAGCCTTTCCCTTGATAGGTTTTTTAATTTGGTTTCAAGTTTTAGGGATTCTGAACGGGTTTCTTTAAGAGTAGACCAAATTAATCTCCATGGCATTCCTTTTTGTGTGAATTTTTCATTACCGTTATTATGTCTGGTCAATCTATACCTTTACTTAGAAGTTGGAATCTATTTTTCTAGAATGTTAGGATTCTAGATTCAAATGAACATTGTGGCAAGTTTGATGCTATATTTCTGGGAGATTCCAAATAAATTTCTCCGTTACACTTAAAAAATGTTGCCTGCCAACCTTTGGCTGGGAATGACGAGCTCTTTTTTGTTTTTTGTAAAAGGCAATTTTAGACACAAAAAAAGTCCGAAGCATGTTCGGGCTTATTAATCAAATTTTAAAGTACAGCATATATGCTTGTTATATGGGGTACTTTCTTTTGCTAATATACTTTTAATCTTCTAGATCGAAGTAGGGTTTGACATCATGATCATTCAAATACGACTCTATGGAATCTATTTCTTTAGAAGGTACTAAATCCAATAATTTATTTTTGAGTAAATTGGAATCCATCAAATGTTCCCAAATAAGATGATGTTTAGTTTTAGTTTTTGATGGTTCATCACCTACCATAAAATATTTTCCTACTTTGCCATCATGCATTTCAAATGGTTTAATAAGGCTTAAATAAGAATTAATATTTTTCTCAATCATAGCCGGAGTATCATTTTCAAACTCGATAAATTGATTAAGCACTGGTTTGTCATTTCTACCAATCATATCAATATGAGTATTGAATAAAATAAAATCGTGTTGATCAGCTTTTAATTCAATATCAATATTTACTCTTTTATTCACTTTGGGAGCGAAATCTCTTTTAACCAGCGCAATACCCCTTTCTGAACTCTCCAATGTTGGTAGCTTTACTGCTTGTTTTTTGAAAATAATTTTTTCGAATAATGAATTAAAGTTTTTAGCTGATAATTCTAAATTGATCTGCTGCGGTTTAGTAAAAGAAATTAAATTATTGCTGTATCTTGATAAATAATCTACATAATCAGCTTTCAAATGATTCTCTTTATATAATTCGTGCTTGTTAGAAAATTTTCTTTCTAAGGTCTGCAAATAGGTTTTGATAAGTTTGAAAGCCTCACTCGAAAAAAGTGGTTTAACAGAATTCAATTTTTCAATTGAAAAACAAAAACGTACCCCTCCCTTTTCATCAAGCATAAGTAAACCAAAATTGATTCTTTCTTGACCAATAACACTGATGGGGCTATATATAATGCTGTATAAAGTTTTCATTTCTTGAATGTTAACGAAGCGAATGATTTAAACGTATTTTCAACAACTTTTAACCACTCTTCTGTGAAAATATTTTTCCTTAGACGTTGGTGGATTTCTTCTTTATTAGAAAGCCAATCTTCTGGTATTTCGGCTATTATTCCTTCTAAATTGTTATAACATTTTTCTACTTTATTTTGTAAAGATGCACAAATATTCTGAATTAACTTAAATGATTTTTCTGACTTAGGCAATAAACGGTGATAAAGCGCTGTATACAATAATGAATCTTCATAGCTTTGTTCATAGATAGGTTGGGCTAAAAAGCCTGTATTAAATATAGCCTCATGATCAATAGCTATAGGGCTAAAATGCTGATTATAATATTCAACCAATATGTTGGTGTTATTATGGTTCCTGTCATCATTACTTAACCAACAATCAAACAAGGCAATATTCAAAAAAGCTTCTTTATCATATTTTTTGAGATCATTCTTATCAATACCTGATGAAAAATTATCCATCAGTTCTGTACTATCAGGAATTAATTTAAAACCTATAATTGATTTTTCTAGATTTAAATAATTCAAACCGTCACCCAACATATTTTCAGGAATATGTTCTCTTAACACATGAATGTTTACTACTTCAGGTACTTTTATACCCCATTCCATAGCAAACCGCTGACCAAGGAATTCATTAATCAATTTATTATCACCGGGGTTTCTTGGGTATTTACATACATAATATTCAAGGTCATCTGCCAAAATAAGAAACGGTTTACTTCCGTTCGTTTCGTATTTCTTTTCAATTTGCGATATGGAATTCAATGACCGCATAATTTCTACATATTAACCTTATTTACTAATTCTCTTAATTTCTCACCCAAAACCACAATATGGTCGTTTTTCCAGCCACTGCTTCCGCTTAATTGGTTACAGATTATGACAACCTGCTTCTCATTTTTTAAAATTGCTATATTTCTTTCCTTATCATTGCCATACTTACCGATAGGGTCTACTTTAAATTCGTTACGATCTAATATTTCAGATACAATTTTTTGTGCTTTTTTATCTTTTTCCGGATTACCCACTGCAAAAACAACTACTTTGAAATTCTTAAAAAAGGGATTTTGTAGTAAAGTTTTCCTTTCCTCCGTTAAATACAGACCTGTATTGCTGACAGCAGGCGTTACATTTAGCTCAGTTATAAATGCTTTATCAAACAAAGTATCTCCAGTATCCTTACTCCAATCCTTTGTCATATTTTGATGGCAGGAATTAATTCCATAATATGCATCTGCCAGAATAGAATATTTTGTCCAGGTATGATTTCCTGACCTTCTTTTTTTATGGTATTTTCTATGGTTTCTCGGGTCAAAATTGATATCGTCTGTATCGGGATTTTCTATAATTTTTGACCACTGAAAAGCATTATTGATGCTTTCATACAGCATTAGTTCAGGATTATTAAATGCATTAAATGCTTTTTCCTGCCCCACTATAAGCAAATCAGCTTCTGGATTGCCAAAACCTATGTAATAAGGATTAGCCACTTTATTGAATCTCCCGATATCCTTGAGTTTCACTTCAATATTTTCCCATGCTTCTAATCTTTCTTGTTCTGTTTTGAGGTTGAAGAAGTTGGAAGGAAAAAAATGACTCACTTTCTCTGTAATCAAATAATCTTGATATAATGAATCATGTTGCAGTTCAATCCCTAGTGATTTTAGTTTTGTATCCATGATTATCTAATTAAAGCTTAAAGCTAAAAAGTCTTTCTCTTTTAATTAAAACTAACAATTCTGAAAATAATCTCAGAAATAAATAAGGGTATTGTTCAGCTTTAATAGGGTTGTTGTCACCATTTTTAAAAATTTTATTTACTGTGACATTTTGATAACTATCAAAGTGAGCACGCTTATAAGTTAACGTATATGACTTATCGTCAATTTGTGTCTTAAATTCATAATCCATTTCTGTTCCCAATCTAAGTTCATTATTCTTATAGTCAAGCAGAAAAATAACCTCGCCAATCATTTGGTTGTAAATATTTAGTTTGGAAGTAGGGTTATTGATATTTAAATCCTCAATATTTTTTTTAAGGAGTTCATAATTTCCTATTAATTGAGTTAAGTAGTCTATTACTATATAAATGCTGACTTTTGATCCTTCCAAATTATTTAAACCGCTTAAATCTGAATTTATCTGTTGCTTTGTTAATTTATATTTGAATTTTTCCATTTTTTCAAACATTCTTAAATTAAGTTTATCAGAAATTACCATGGCAGATATAATTTCAGTTGCAAAGTCAACATGAGTTATCACAAAATCACGAGTGCTTTTTTCATCAATACTGGCCGTTATCAAATCCTTTATTTCCAGACGGAAATTTTCTTCATTCCTAAAATGAAATACTTCATGCGAATAAAATTTGTCCATATACCCTTCAAAATCTACATCTGAACCATAGCGATGTCTGTAGATACTCTTTATGTTTTTAATATCACATACCAAAATTACTTTATCGAAATCAAACTTAAATCTGCCTGATTGAAAATCAGTATGCACGGAGAAGATATTTAAGATTCTAAATATGTGTTCAGGGTCTAAACGATCTAAATCTCCAATAACAAGTACTGTTTTTTTATCTTTTGATTTTAATTTAGTTAACAACTCATTTATTAAGGATGTAATAAAATTTTCTTCATATATGCTACCAATCTCTTCAGTATATGATTTTAGATAATCTGTTATTTGCTTTTTTTGGTCAAATTGCTTTTTAAAATCCTCTAAGTGATCCTTTAATTCCGTTAATCCTTCTAATATGTTAGATAAATCTTTTCCAATTTGTGGTATCATTTTTAAAAAGCTTCTAAAGGCTTTAATATTTAATGATTGAATTATCGAAAAAGCTTTTTCAGTTTTATTTAGATCATTTTGCGTATTTACTATTCCCTTTTTGAGCAGTTCAAATAAAATGTCATACTTAATGTATTCAAAAACATCTTTATTTGAAGCTACAGAATAATTGATCGGACTTAAAATAACTGCAGAGAATTTTTTATTATGATCTTCAAAAAACTTCTCCAGAAAGTAGCTTTTGCCAATCCCAAACCGGCCGGAAAAAATAATTTGTTTGTTCTCTGGGATTTCTAAATGAGCTTCGAATGATTTTGATATTTCTTCAATTGATATTTCCATAAATTAGCGGTCATTTTTTAAATAGTCGACAAAACCATTCATGTGATAAATAATAGAGTTACTATCGACATTAATTAACTTTTCATCTAATTTCCTGGATAATAAATTGTTATTCATACCATCTTTATCATAGTCAATAATATCGATTTTAGCTTTAGGATTTTCATTTAGAGCTACATCAATAATATTATTGATGTGATCATCGGAAAATGAATATCCGGCAATTATAATTTTATCGGCATCCATTAAATCTCTTTCAAATGAGTAGAAAAAATGACGGATAGGAGGTATTTGTGCTTTTCTGACCTTAGCATACCCAGTTATGATTGGTATCATAAAGTTAGCATGATTGGGTTCGCTATTTCTAAATTGTTTGGTATATGAACTAGGTGGAATTATTTCATTTCTGTGACTTTCCCATAAAGCTGGATCAGAAAAGAGTGGTATGCTCCAATGTAAACACCCATGTAAATTATAATGTGAAGGAATATTTCTTTCATTAATAATCTTTTTTATGTCTGGTTGATAGCCACTAACAGAATATCTACTTTTTTCTTCATATTTATAACCATCAAATATATCTAAAAGAATATTTGGTACTAGCCTATCATAATTCGTTGTATAAAATCTAAATAGATTTGATTCAGCGTGATAATTGTACCATTTTTTAAAAATGTCTGTATTTAATCTATTAGGATTTTCTATATATTGAGATAGTTTTGGAATTAGTATATAGTTATAATTAAAGAAAAGGAGCTTGACGACTCTTTCATAATTTTTATCCCTAAATTCTATATCATCACATTCCTGAAGGGTAAGGTCATCTACTTTGGCTAATATTTCTAGAAATTCTACATTAATTTTACTGAATGCACAGTAAATATCTTTGAATCCACTTTTTTGATCTGATCTTAAATAACTAATTAATGAATCTATAAAATGTATAATGGATTCAAAGTTAATTTCAGAATAAATTCCCTCATCCTTCAACGTATAATAAACAGCACTATTTATTTCTCCGACCTCCTTATCTTTTAATAGTAATTGAGTCAATTCATCTGTTTTTGGTCCTCCAAACTCTATCACAGATCCAGCCCCCATCAAAACTATTGTTCTATTTCTGCTATTTTTACCCATAGTTAAATTTTGAATTTATCCGCATTTGGATATGGATAAGCTTTAAAATCAGAAGGAGGGAACATCAATTCAAGAAGTCTGGTAAAGTAATCGTAAACTAAAGGATAAAAATTTTTCAGAAACTTGATTCCTTCAATTTTATAGGTCATTACAACCCCAGGCTTAGCATCATAATATGCATGATAATCATCTCCAATACTTAAATCAGGTAACCGTCTTAAGAAACTCTCAAATTGTTCTTCCTTAGCTTCAAATACAAATGATCCATAATTAAAGTGGGCGAATTGGTGCCTCAACATTCTGTAATTGTTGTATTTACTCCTCAGGACATCTATCTCTTTAGGAATTTCGAATTCTTTTAAAAAGTAATTTAATCCATCATTTATCCTTTGAAAATTTCTAATCTTATCGATCGGAGATTTTAAGACTTTCAGCTGGTAATAATGTAATATTAGTTCCATGTTAGATTCCGTAATATTTACACCTTCGATGAGCTCTGACCTACAAATTATATTTTTAGAAAAATTCGCAGTGCCATTTTCTTTAAGTTTCTTTTGTTCTGTTGTTTGATCAAGCCTTAAGTTAATAGCACGATGCAATTCATTAAAAATTTCCTGATTTTGGACTATTTGCTTTCTGAATTCATCACACATAAACCACTTTAATCGTGAGACAAAACCCTTGTCCATTTCATCAATTGGAATATTTCGAACCAGTAAACTCTTACGTTTCTTATTGGTAAGATATTTTGGAACCTTCTTTTTACTCATATCACCCAACACCCCCTTCCACTATCTTGATCTCCTCTTCCGTTAACCCATACAACCCATAAACCATGTGGCTGCACTGAAAGCGGTTGAACTTCACTTTTAAAAAAGCTTTATTTAGCGATTTCTGGAGAGACAGGATGTTATAGTTCATAAGGATATTAAATGAGTGACCTAGTATAGGAGACTTTAATTTAAAGGAATTAATTGGAAAAATGAGGGTGTGGAGGAAAAGTTTTTGATAAATAGAGAATCAAAACTTTATGTTTAACTTATTCTAATGTTTACTCATGAGTAAATGTGAGGAGTCCATTAAAGTTAGACATAAAAAAAGGTTAACTATTTCTAGTTAACCCCTTATTAGTAGCGAGAGCAGGATGCTGACGAAGCAAAGCTTGTCAGCATCAAGACAATTTCTGCCCAAAGCAGAAATTCGTCTTGGCTCGAATAGTGCAAATAACAAT
>JBBSPJ010000232.1:0-7260 GCA_038258905.1 Cytophagales bacterium | reverse complement strand
CCAGGTAAAAATGGCTAAAGTAATGAATGAGGAAGACTTTATTGAATTTGAAGAATTTGTAAAGAGTGTTGATTGAGAGAAATTTAGCTTAAAAAAAGGCCTGAAATTTGAGAATTGCAGGCCTTTTTACTTTTAAATCTACCTTTCTATTAGTTTTCTAATTGATAGGCTACTACTTTATTTTTGAAGAACGTTGGTACGTAAACTATTTTATCCTCTCTGTTTAAACCTATATCAGCAGTATTTGATTCTTCTGCTTTGGTATCGAGCAATAAATGCTCTTTGTTGCCTGTAACATAGTAAATCTCTCCTTGCCATCTACTAGCAATGTAAACACTATCGTTAAGCATGGTTAAGCCATCTCCGCCTGTTACAGAGTCGTTCACTGTCATAAATTCATTACTCTCAAGATCTAAGCTTCTTAAGCCGGCACCGTCTAACACCATCAATTTATCACCTACACTTAATAAACCATTTACATTGGCTACGTCAGAAGCAACCTGGCTTAGTTCGCCATTTTCGATTTTGTGTATTAAACCCAATCCCATATCAGATGCATAAACAGCATTTTCTGAAACTGTTATGTCATTTAAAAACTCGGCTTTTTCAGGCGTAAATTCTTTGGCTATTTTACCCGTTTCTAAGTCAATAGCAACTATTTTATCAATATCTGTCACATATAAATGTCCTTCAAATATGCCCATTCCCTTAGGAGCATTTATACCTGTAGCCCATTTCAATGTTTTAATGCTACCATCAAGATTTAAAATCGAGATAAAACCTGCCCCGTTTTTATCCGTTGGGTTGCCGTTAATATTTGATACGAACAGACGGCTATTCTCACCATCGTACAATACAGATTCACAGGTAGTCAATACCGTATCTGTTTCCCATAATTTGACTAATTTGGGATCTGCTGTGGTTTCAACAGCTTCTTCAGAACCTGCTTCCTCATTTCCCTCTTTGGCCGGCTGGCAAGAGAAGATAAGTATCGCTATTCCTAAAACTAAAAATTGCTTTTTCATAATTGGTTAATTGTTGGATTTTTAAATTAAGTATTTCTAACTATTAAATAAAATTAAAGTTTCTTTTTTAATTAATGTATTAACATTTATTTTAGTTACTTGCTCTTTAATTTTTTTGATTCTAATTTATGGTCATTATTAGATTCTGTTTCCTCCAAAGATAACACTCTTCTTAAAGCGACTCTTCTAATTTCCCTTTCAGGTATTTTTGAATTCCTCAATAGGATAAATTGAAATTTCAGTGAGGTATAGGACTCATTAATCTTAATAATTCTAAGATTATAACTACTGGCTTCAATCGAATTTTTATATGGCCCTAGTGATTCCTTAATAAACTGTTCCACTGCTTCTACATCTTTCAATAAGGTATTTTTTAAATCGAAATCAAAACTGACTTTTTTCACTCTTCTTTTGGTGAAATTCAAAATTTGAGAGGTTAATATCATTGAATTGGGAATGTAAATTAAGTCCTCATCATCATTTACGATATGCAAATTAACTAAGGTGATGTCTACAATTTTACCTCTTACTTCATTAATTTTAATTTCGTCACCAATTGCTAATTCATCAGAGAACATAATGATCATCCCATTAATCATATTGGAGATGTAGTCCTTAGAAAGAATGGCAATGGCTGCTGCAACAATACTTAATGAGGTGATTAATGTAATAGGGTTTCCGCCAAAAAGCATAATAGTAGCCCCAATAAACACAAAAGTGTGTAAAATATTGGCAATATGATTAATGCCTACTTCAAAATTATTTTTTACATCCCTACCTATTTTATGCTTTCTTTGATAGAAAAATACAATTATAAGTCGAGCGAAAGATATAGTTAAGTCAGCATATAAGTAAAACCTTAATGCTTTTAAAAAGTGTTTAGGGATTTGCAGTGCTATTAAATCATCATAAAAGTAATTAGTGCTGAATAATATACTGCTAAAAAGAGCTACTTTAAATATAAATCTAACCCGTTTTTTATTTTCTTTTTTGATAGCGTTGCTTGCCGATTGTTTTATCATAATGCAAAGATAATATAAACTTCTGCCCTGTAAATAGGCGATTTCAATTTGATGGGTTAAATTTGCAAAAAATTAAAATATGCAAGATTCGAAAAGAAACCCTTGGCATGATGTTCACTATGGCGATGAGGCCCCTGAATATGTAAATGCCATTATTGAAATATCTAAAGGTAGTAAAGGTAAATTTGAGTTAGATAAAGAAACCGGTTACCTTATGTTAGACAGAGTGCTTTTTAGTGCAGTGCATTATCCTGCCAACTACGGTTTTATTCCTAAAACTTATTGTGATGACAATGATCCGCTTGATATAATGGTTATCACATCTATTGAATTACCTCCTTTATGCATGGTAAAAGCGAAAGTAATTGGTGTGATGAAGATGATGGATCAGGGTGAAGCTGATGATAAAATTATTGCAGTAGCTGCTAATGACATGTCTGTCAATTATATGAATGACATCAATGATTTACCACCTCATACTTCTAAAGAAATGCAGAGGTTTTTTGAAGATTATAAAAAATTGGAAAATAAGGAAGTAATTGTTGAAGATTTCTTTGATAAAAAGGAAGCTCAAAAGGTTATTAAGGAAAGTATAGAGTTGTATCAGGATACTTTTGTCAAAAAATAAAAAGTCTTTATTGACTTCAATATAGATCAAAAAAATAAATCCGCCATCAATTAAGATGAGCGGATTTCATTCTCCCAAACCTAAACAAAGCGAAAAGTTTATCTTTCGGAATTTACTTTACCACCTGAACTGGTATTAATATCTACTACTTTAGGAGTACCACTATAGTTTATTCTACCTGAAGAACTGGCTCTGGCAATTAATTCATTTTTCACGCCTAACTTTATTTTTCCTGAAGAACTGGCGCTAATATTTGCGTTAGTTGTTGAGAAATCATCTGCTGCAATATAACCTGAGCTACTAATTTTGGCCTCAAAGTCCTCAGAAGAGCCTGCTAAGTTCAATTTTCCTGAACTACTCACTTTAGCATTTAATTCTGAAACTTTTAAATCAGCATCTATTTTGCCTGAACTTGAAACTTCCGCAAAAGCAGATTGTGCGTTTGCACTTACTTTTAATCTTCCTGAGCTAGATACATCTAATGATAACTTCCTGCTATTAAGTATACCTTCCACCACCATAGATGAAGAGCTACTCACCTTTAAAGCCTCTATCTCCTGATAGTAAACAGTAACTTCTATTTTTTCATTATTGCTGGAGAAATTGAAAAAGCCATCTTGAGATTCTCTGCTGATTTTTAACTGACCACCTGAAACTTCGGTCAATACATTTTTTAGATCTCCATCAGTTTGTACTTCAACTTTAGGACTAATGCCTTTTACTAGCGTTACTTTTATACTGGCACTTGAACTTACCTCTGTAAAGGTATCAAGACTTCTTGTTTCTTTCTGCTGTGCCATTAAATGTAATGGCAAACATAGTATGAATGCTAAAAATATGTTTTTCATGTTATTTATGTTTTTTGTTGGTTTTAGATTATAGATGCGAGTTTTTTCAAATAGTTGCATCTAGTCAAAAAAATAATTTGAGGATACTGCTTTTTTATAACCTAAGTTCGATTGTTATTTTAGGATTCAGAACGCTCCGCCAGCTGGCGGATGAGTTTCAACTAGAAATTCTGCAGTAATAGCGGGCTATTGCAAAGGATTTGTAGGAAGAAAATCGTTGTTTATAGGTGGAAGGGAAAAATCTTTTCCTTAGAATCCAATATGCTACGTTGTCTTCCCTCGCTATGGCTCACTATATCTTCGAAAGGCCGCCTTGTTTATTTAATGGATGCCAGCCAGATTCTGCTGGTCACCCCTTGGGTGAAAAATCTGAATCTATAAATAAGTGTCGAACTCAGGTTTTTAACAGAATATTCAACGAAAGGAAGAATACTACCTGCCAAATTAGGAGTACCCAGTAGATTTTATTGTCGGTAGGAATTTTAATTAAGCTGTAGAAAGTGAAGATCAGGAATGAAATCATAGCCCATCCTATGTAATTCTGGACCGGTATGATGTTGTTTTCCCATTGCCAGAAATCTAAAATAATGGCTATAGGCTCAATTAACATGTCAATAGCCACTGTAATAATTGTTGCAGGAACTATTAGGTATAATGATTTTAAGCGAGTGTTTTTTAAAAGAGCCCAAACGCAAAAAGTGAGTAAAAACCAATTAACACCTATAATTAATGGTACTCCACCCAATTGGGGGCCTAAAGTAAGCGGGTATTGATAGCTGCCAAATAGCACGCCATAAGTAACCCCTAAATATTCTGCAATAAATCCTACCAAATAGCAAAAAATTATTCCCAGCCATAATCTGTAATTAAAAGTCTGCTGATATAGCAGTAAAACAATGAATGATAAGAGTAAGTTAAAAGCTGTTTTTTCAATATACCAGTTGGCCTGATCAGAATTGATGCCTATTATCCCAAAAAAATAAAAAGCAGAGATAATTACGATACCAATAATTGGTTTCGACTGTATAAATTCTAAAATTTTAAGAATATTTTTACGAAGCATTCGGACTTAAATCATCTATAATCTTAGCAGAGAGCAAACATAATGGAATTCCACCACCCGGATGCACACTTCCGCCCGAAAAATACAAACCTTTTATCTTTTGATGAAAATTTGGATGCCTTAAAAATGCTGCATACCTGTTATTGGAACTACTTCCATAAAGTGCCCCCTGATAAGAAGAGGTTTTAGATTCAATGGTTCGGGGTTCTAAAATGCTTTCTGAAATGATATATTTTTCTAATCCTACATCTAACCTATTGCCAATTTTAGCTACTACGTTTTTCTTAATTTCAGGAATAAGGGTGTCCCAATCTTGCCCACTGTTAGCGGGTACATTCACCATAACAAACCAGTTTTCCATGCCTTCCGGGGCATCATTTGGGCTGTGCTTTGAAGTAATATTCACATAAATGGTTGGATCAGAGTAAACCGTTTTGCTCTTGAAAATATGCCTGAATTCTTCGCTATAATTTTCACTAAAAAAAATATTATGCAAGCCCAATTCACTAAACTCTTTGTTAATACCCCAATAAAAAATTAAAGCTGAACTGCTTCTCTCTTGGCCTAAGATAGCTTCCGGCTGTTTTTGGTCTGCCAGCAACTTTTTGTAAGTAGGGTAGATATCCATATTACTTACCACTAAATCGGCTTCAACCGATTGGCCATTTACTTGCACGCCTTTCGCTTCTGCGTTTTCAACTAGTATTTTGTCAATAGCTGTTTCATAGGTAAACTTAACCCCTAATGATTCTGCAACTTTTACCAATCTTTCAGTAATTTGGTGCATCCCTTCTTTAGGATAGTATGTGCCTTTATTGAGTTCAAGATTAGCGATAGAAGTTAAAATACCGGGTGCCTGGTAAGGATCTGATCCATTATATGTGGCAAATCTGTCGAATAGCTGCTCCAGTTTAGGGTCCTTGAGTTTGTGAGCATTTACCTGGTGCATGGTTTCAAACAGACCAAATTTGTAGATGCTCAGTATTGCCGGAATTATTTCTTTTGAAAAAAATGTACTGCTTTTATGGAGAGATTTTTCTAAAAATAGCTTGGCAGATTTTTCATATTTAAAGGCCGAGTTTTTTAAGTATTTAATAATAGTTTTCGCAGGAATATTGAAAACCTTTTCTACCTCAGCTCCAAATTTTTCGGGAGTTGTGTAGGCAGTCAAAAATGTACCATCATCCCAAAAATACCGGCATGATTCGTCTAGCTTGGTATAAGGGAAATCGATAGCATCTCCTTCCTTTTGTAGCGCAATTAAATCATCCACGAGTTCAGGTAAAGTAAATAAAGACGGACCCGCATCAAAGCGGAATCCATCTTGTTCAAAAGCGGTCAATTTGCCCCCAGGATAGGTGTTTTGCTCATAAACCTCTACCTCATAACCTTTTTTAGCCAGTCTGATAGCAGTAGCTATTCCCCCAATTCCTGCACCTATTATTTTTGCCTTCATTATATTTCCAGTCATTACTTTCGCTAAATTAAGAAGATTAAATTATAATAATATCCTCTTCTACAAATGGTATTGAAAGACTAAAACACAATAAGTTTAATGATGTTTACTGTCACGAGAAAAGATTAAAAGAAATAGCTCACATTTAGTCTGGCAAAGAAGGGGCTGCCCGGCGTAAAATGTATTTCTGAAACCGATTGTGCCTCGTTAAAAAGTCTTGATTCGGTTTCAAATTGTGCTTCTTTCCATTCTTGATTAAAAATATTCTCTACCGACAAACCAATCTGGTATTTCGGTTGCGTGTAATTAAGTACAGCGTCCAGCAGAAGATAGCCTTCAGCTGTTAAGCTATAATCTTCATTAGCTGCTCTGTCATCAAGAAACCTATAGCGCAGGCTTCCATTAATACCATTTTTAAATTGATAGCTAAGTCCTCCAATGCTTGTGAAAGTAGGTGCAAGAGGAATATAATTGTTTCCTTCTGCTTCATCAAGTGCTACAGGATTTGTTATGTTTAAGTCAGTATCAAAATATAACCACTTAAGCAACTGGTAACGGATTGATAAGTCAAAACCTTTTCGTTCTGTTCTGCCGCTAGGCTCAACAATGCCTGCATCACCCACATATACAAATTCTTGTTCCAGGTAGAGGTACCAAAATGCAGTATTGATTGCAAGGTTTGGGAATGGCTTAAAGGTAGCGCCCAGATCTGCTCCATAAGCTTTCGGTAAAATGTCTTCGCCATGCTGAGCAACTACTACCCTTGTGTCGTTAGAATGGAAACCTATTCCTCCTTTTGCAAAAAGATTAAGGTTGTTGTTAACCCTGTAGTTGACAATAAGCTTCGGGCTTGCTATTCCTTTTGCCACCTGCTCGCGTTCATAAACAGGTTTTAAGGCATCTACATAATTGAATAGGAAGTAATCAAACCTGATGGATCCTGTGAGAGACAAGTCTTTTGTTAATATAAGTGTTTCAGACAAATAAGTATGTAGGTTGTATTCATCAACGTCTCCTCTTGCCAAATCGCTTAAAATTTCTTTTCGGTTCCTGGTTTTTGAAAGGCTGATGTCGTCTACATCATCATATCTTATGCCTCCACCCAATTCAGACAAAATGCTGATATTGCCCAACCTATCTTCTCTGTTGTACGATCCATTATACCCATATATTCGCCTGTTTTCACTTTGCGTTATCTGATCCCCATTCACTGAGTCT
>JBBSPJ010000231.1:0-7284 GCA_038258905.1 Cytophagales bacterium | reverse complement strand
GAGCATTTTTCAGTATTTTTGAATTTCGAGAATTTTCTTGATACCAGACAAACAGCGTTTGATACTATTTATACCGGTAGCATTGACAATCCTCAATTTCGAGATATTTATGCACCTGTTGATGGTTTTGTGATTAATGGTGGAGTTAAAATCAAGCTGTAGTAGGAAAATGTGATGCTGCTGAAGTTTTGATAGAGGCATAAAATCCTTTTTAATATTTTATTAAAAATCTGATCATATGAATAGCATTCAAAATAGTTCAGTGGATGATATCACTGAAATTCTTAAGCTGTATAAACATGCGCGAGCGTACCAGTATTTCAAGGACGCAGTTCTCTGGCCTGAAATTCCCATCAGGTTGATTACCAAGGAAATAATTGAAAAACATCAGTGGAAATTAATTATAGATGGGCAAATAGCTTGTGTATGGGCGACCACCTTCCAAGATCCGCACATTTGGGAGGAAAAGGATAATGATCCCGCAGTTTATATTCATAGAATTGCAGTGAATCCTACTTTCAGGGGTAGTAAGTTAGTAAGGGAAATTGTGGAATGGGCAAAAGTATTTGCGAAAAGACAGAAAAAGTTATTTATTAGATTGGATACCGTTGGTGAAAATCAGGGGTTGATCAGGCATTATACTTCCTGTGGTTTTAATTATTTGGGATTGGTAAATCTGAAAAATACTTCAGATTTACCTTCTCATTATGCTAAGGCTCCTGTTTGTTTATTTGAGATGGGGATGGAGTGAAATTTTAAGTGTATGGATAAAATGAAGGTTGGTAGATATTGGCAAGCATGATGAAAAAAATGTCATCCCTCTGGGATTTCCTAAATAATAGAACCATTATTTCTACCAAAATATCGTCCCTAATGGGACTTTAATATCAAAACCTTGTAGAGATGACCCACGATAATTATCGGGGCGGTAGAAATATTAAAATATTATACACCAAAGTCCTGTAAGGACGACATTTTTTTTGAAGGAAGATTAAGGCTCAAAGGTCCGAAATCATTTAGGGAACCAGCCAGAATCTCTGTGAACTAAAAACTAACTTGAAAACATACTAAAAATTGTGCGAAATCAAATATGCGTTATTATTCTCTGACTCTCTGATTTTACTCATTAATGGCTATTTATTCTGATGTGCCCACTCCTAGATGATATAAGTTTTAAAATTCTATATCTCGCAGCACAAGTCTCATTAAGACGGCCTTATAATTGATCATGTTTAAGCTAAGCAATTAGTGTGCTTATTATATGGTCATCCCTCCGGGATTTTGGAAACAATTTTATCAGAACTACTACCAAAAGGTCCTTCCTCTGGAACTCAGTCGACATCTTAAAATTATTATTTAGAAATTAGAGGAGGAAGAATTTCTCAATAATCACATCTGAAAACCTCGTAGAGGTGACATTACGGTAGAAATATTAATATAGTAAATGCCAAAGTCCTGTAGGGACGACATTTTTTAGAATGTAAAGTTAAAACCATGTTGTCACATATTATTGAATTTGTTTTATGGAGACATTTCGAAAAGAAGATTAAGGCTCAAAGGGCTGACATTATTAACCTAGGTCGGTAGGCCAATGCTATTAAGTTAAGACAATCATCCTTCTCTCATCGGGGAAGGAAAAAAGGATGGGGTTCTAAAAAAAAAGCTTAACTTAATAGCATTGGGTCGGTAGGCCTAGGTAAGTCAACTGACTTGGAAATAAGCCCAAAATGGGCGAAATCAAATGCAAGCGTTCATTGAAAGTCTTTACCTTATTTCTTACTCCACAGGCATTTCATCATTTTCATTATCGTTTCGCCTCTTACCTTCTTCGATGGATAGCACTTCTATTACTACATGTTTGGAAGCGCCTCTCCACATGACAGGTGCGAAATATTCTTTATAGCGTAACTCTACAAATTTACCACTGGCGCGTTCTAATTTTTTGGCAACCTCATCATTTGCTGCACTAAATCTGAATTCATTGCTTTGCAAGGCACCCGCTGTTGGACTTTGAAATCCGGCTTGCACCAATCGGCCTTCATAGGTTTTAAAGACATAACCTTTCTTTTCAAAATAGTTAAGATCACCGGCTTTTACACCTTCGCTAAAAACATAAAAGAAACGTACCCAAATAAAGATTGCGAGTCCAATTACTACAACAATTAGCGCTATTTTACCGAATTTTTTCATTTTCTAAATTTTTATTGGAAAGATTAAACTAAATATAAAATCTTATTTTAATCAAATGATAACTTTGGTACAAAAATATATTAATTATTCCTTAACTGCTAAAAGCTATGGGTTAATCATAGGTAAATAAATCACTTTTGAGTAGTTTGGTATTTTAAAAACACAACTCAATTATGAAAAGCATCACCGTATTTTGTGCCTCTAGTCCGGGAAAAGACCCGAAATTTATGCACCAAGCTCATTTGCTAGGCAAAACCTTAGCAGAACGCAATATCACATTGATATACGGTGGAGCCAAGGTGGGTTTAATGGGTGCAGTGGCAGATGGGGCTTTATCAGCCAATGGAAAAGCGATTGGTGTATTACCGTATTTTCTGCAGACCAAAGAAATCAGTCATGACGCGTTAACAGAGCTTATTATCGTAGAGAGTATGCATGAAAGAAAAACCAAAATGAATGATTTAAGCGATGGGGTCATTGCCCTCCCGGGTGGATTTGGAACTTTTGAGGAGCTTTTCGAAATGCTTACCTGGGCCCAGTTAGGCTTACATAAAAAGCCTATCGGCATCCTTAATTATACTGGATTTTATGATGATTTAATCCAAATGATTCAATCTATGGTAGATAAAGGCTTCCTCAAGAAAGTAAATCAGGAGATGCTTTTGGTAGATCAAACTATTGAAGGGTTGCTTCATAAAATGGATAATTACATAGCTCCCGAGGTTCGTAATTGGATTAATAAGGATGAAGTCTAGTTTGTATTCATCTTTATTAGAGATGATTTAAATTGCTTGTAGTTAATTATTAACTTATTCCATTCATATAATAAAAAAGATTAAACTTGATTTTGATTAATGATTTAGTGATTTTGAATTTACAAAACATACTATCTCATGCAAAAATCATATTTTTTAATCATTTTAGGTTCACTTTTCTTATCCTTATTCTCTTGTAACACTACAGAGAAAGAACAAAATGAAGTCGACAATCCTTGGCAGACATTATTTGACGGTGAAAGTTTAGAAGGTTGGGAGGCAGTTGCCGGAGGCGCAGACTTTAAAATCGAAGATTCAGCTATTGTAGGTATTGCCAAAGCTAATACGCCTAATACTTTTTTAATTTCCGAGAAAAACTATGGTGATTTTATATTAGAGCTCGATTTAAAGATTGAAGACTTAGCAAGCAATTCCGGTATTATGATTCGGGGTCAGTATGACCCGGAAGCTAAAGATGGAGCAGGTCTGGTGTATGGCTATCAAATTGAGGCAGATCCTACAGAAAGGGCATGGTCTGGCGGCTTATATGATGAAGCCAGAAGAGGCTGGTTATACCCCTTAGATTTAAATGCCGATTCCAAAATGGCTTTTAAAATGGGAGAATGGAATACTTACAGAGTGGAAGCCATCGGTGACACGATTAAATCATGGATAAACGGATCAGAAGTAGCTTATGTAGTAGATGATACGGATGCCAAAGGCTTTATTGGTTTGCAAGTGCATAGCATCTATAATGAGGAAGATGAAGGTAATAAAACTTATTTTAAGAATATCCGCATTCAGACAGAGGACTTGGAGCCAAAACCTTTCAATTCAAATGTTTTTGTAGTTAATACCGGATTGAATGAACTAACTGAGTTTGAAAAAAAGCAGGGTTGGGAATTACTTTTCGATGGTAGTTCAACTAATAAATGGGTAGGTGCTTATAAAGATTCTTTTCCGGAAGCAGGTTGGGTAATTAATAATCAGGTGCTTACCGTAAAAGGTGCTGATGGCGGTGAATCTAGCAATTGGGGGGATATAGTTACGAAAGAAGAGTACAGCGCAATTGATTTTGCTTTCGATTTTAAATTGACAGAAGGAGCCAATAGCGGGGTAAAATATTTTGTGACACTTTCAGAAGGTAATGAGGGCTCTGCCATTGGACTGGAATATCAAATTTTAGATGACGAAAAACACCCGGATGCAAAAATGGGGAAGGATGGCAACAGAACCTTGGCCTCTTTATACGATTTAAAAACTGCAGATAAGCAAGATAGGTTTTTGAAACCTATTGGGGAGTGGAATTCGGGTAGAATAATAGTGCACCATAACAACAATGTAGAACATTTTCTGAATGGAGTAAAGGTTTTAGAGTATGAGAGAGGCTCCGAGGATTACAAAAAATTAGTAGCAGAGAGCAAATATAAAGTCTGGGAAAACTTTGGAGAGGCTGAACAAGGCCATATCCTCTTACAAGACCATGGCGATGAAGTAAGTTTCAAAAACCTTAAAATCAGAAGATTATAGAAACTTTGAATAAAGTAGTTGGGGATATCTTGTATTTTCTAGTAGAAGGAATAATGTTATAAAACGACTAAGAATCATTAATTATCAAACTTTGAATACAAAATAATGACCAATATAAACGACAAATCCAGAAGAAATTTCCTGAAGAAAAGTGTATTGGCTACGGCCGGGATCAGCTCTTTAGGCTCCTTTGCTTTCTCCCCCAAAAGCTATAATAATATCATAGGGGCTAATGAAAGAATCAATATAGCTATAATAGGTTTAGGTCGAAGGTTAGGGGCTTTTTACGAGCCTATCGCCCAAAAAAGCAGCAATGTAAAGCTATTGTATCTATGTGATGTGATGAAATCTCAAAGAGAAAATGCAATGGCTAATTTTGCCAAGCATATCGACTATCAAGCCAAGGCAGAAAATAGCTTTTTCAAAGTGATTGAAGATAAAAAGGTGGATGCCATCATTAATGCTACCCCTGATCATTGGCACGCACCCGGCACCTGGTTAGCATTAGAGGCAGGTAAACATGTGTATGTAGAAAAACCATGTAGCCACAATCCCAGGGAAGGGGAGTTGCTGGTAGATTACCAGAAAAAATACCAAAAAGTAGTGCAGATGGGCAATCAGCAGCGCTCATCCGACCATACGATTGAAATTATTCAGCAAATACATGAGGGGGTAATTGGCAAATCTTATATGGCAACGGCCTATTACAATAATGGTAGAGGTGAAGTGCCCGTGGCTAAAAGTGCACCAGTTCCGGAAGGTTTGGATTGGGAATTATTCCAGGGGCCCTCACCTAGAAAACCTTACCAACACGACACCTGGGATTATAACTGGCATTGGTATGGCTGGGATTTCGGTACTGCTGAAACCGGGAATAATGCTACACACGAATTAGATGTAGCACGCTGGGCTTTGCAAACGGATTTCCCCTCAAAAGTGATGGTGGATGCAGAGAAATACCATTACCCGAATGACGGCTGGACCATGTACGATACCATGATGGCTACTTTTAAATTTGAGGACGGCAAAAGTATTCAATGGGACGGAAAGAGTAGGAACAATCAAAGCACCTATGGTGGTGGTAGAGGTACTATCATTTATGGAACGGAAGGATCGGTTTATGTGGATCGGGAACTTTATAGGTTATTCGATAGGAGTGGGGCTTTAGTAAGAGAGGTACAATCAGGCAGTGCAGAAGGAAGCACCAACTTAGGTGGAGGAGGAGATATGAGCACCCAGCATGTGGTAAACTTTTTCGAGACTATCCGAGGAAATGAAAAGCAAAGATCACCTATTGACGAAGGAGCTAAAAGCACGCTATTATGCCATTTGGCCAATATTTCTTCAAGAATAGATGAAAATTTTGAGTGCGATCCTAAAAATGGACATATATTGAATAATGCTAAAGCCAAAGCTTTATGGAGTAGAGATTATGAGAAAGGCTGGGAACCAACTATATAATTAATCAGTAAAATGGCGAGTAATTCGGAAAAGGATACTATATCAGGAATTCATAATTGGTGCGACAGATGGTGCGAAAAGTGTCCGTTTATCTCGCACTGCACAGTGGGTTTGCAAGAGCTGGAGTTGATGAAAAAAGAAGATAAAACTCCTAAACCTGATTTTTGGAAAACCATTGGGGAGCAATTAGCCAAGGCGATTATATTGATTGATGAATTGGCCAAAGAAAGAGGCATAGATTTAAGTGCCATACCCAAAGAAGAATTGGATCAGATTGATCGAGAAAGCAAACAACAATGGGAGGAGGGTGAAGACCATCCTATTTCTCAAACCGGTCTGCAATACTTTAAGACGAGTCAGCAGGTGTTAAATGCAGGATTTATAAAAGATCAATTGGCTGCTGAAATTGAAAAATACGATTTAGGTTTGGAAGAGGAAGCCCGGACTCAAATGAAAAAGTTGAAAAATGCAGTGGATATTATCAAATGGTATAACTTTTTTATCCCTGCCAAATGCCAACGATTAGTGATGGAGAATATTGATAAGGAATTTCAGGATGAAGAATATCCGCCTGAAGAAAGGATGTAC
Organism: Cytophagales bacterium; assembly: GCA_038258905.1. GTDB lineage: Bacteria > Bacteroidota > Bacteroidia > Cytophagales > Cyclobacteriaceae > Marivirga. The sequence continues at coordinate 760 of JBBSPJ010000231.1, read as the reverse complement.
AATGGCACGGCAAAAATTACTTTGATAGCCATTGAAAGGTCTATTGCTGCATGGGGTGTGCTATTGAAAATGATTCCTTCACATCAGGACGAAATGCTTACCGTATTAGCGCTATTACAGAAATTACAAAAGCTGATTAACATTGAATTTCCTGATGCTATGAAATTCATAAGGCCGGGATTTGATGAGTAATAAAATGAATAAAACTACACTAATTACAATGTAATCTTATTCAAAATTTCTGATTTATAATGAAGCTTAGAAATTCACATTTTATCTACTGCTTTAATTCTACTGCAGAATAACTTTTTGCTACCTCTTTTATGTCGGTGTTTTGTCCTTTAAGGTGCTTATTAAAAAATGCCAGAATCAGGGCATTAATTATTTCGTGGCCCTTTATTAGATCGATAGTACCAGCCTCGTTCACATAGGATAAATTTACCATCAATGGAATATCCATAAAATTTGAATGACCTGAGTTTTTTAAGGTCAGGTTAGTAAATGTAGAAGAGGGTAGATTACGATAAGCAAATTCATTAATATTGGTATGACCCTCTGGCCAAACTGAAGAGATATAAGAAAAAGGCTGCGAGAATGTAGTATCTATTAATGAACCCCATTGGGCACCGTCTAAATTGATTCCGGCTTTTATTCTTTTATCATCCAATAAGGCTTGTGCTGTTGCAGCACCACCTTGCGAATGACCAAAGACTCCAATTTGTGAAATATCTATGTGATTTTTAAGGAAGGAAGCCGTTTT
>JBBSPJ010000230.1:0-7299 GCA_038258905.1 Cytophagales bacterium | reverse complement strand
CGGTATCAAAACAGAACTCATCTTGCAGGGAGAGGTAGTATATTAAGTCTTTTCGTAATTCAGGAGTATCAATCAACTGGTAGTTATGCACCGTATTATTGATATTCATTTTCTCCTTAGGAGGCTCCTCATCCGAAAGTGCATTTTGCTCAGGGGAATCAGTAAACATAGAAATTTGTGCCGGATCTACTTTAGAAGTTCCTGATTTTGCAGCAGCAGGCTCTTCGCCTAGCACTCTTTTCATTAAGGTACGGAATTCTAACTCTTCAAAGAGCTCCCTGAGTTCATCTTCCTTCGGTCCGTTATACAATAATTTATCGGGCTCATAATCGATAGGCACATCTACTTTTATAGTGGCTAGTTTTTTAGAAAGTAAGGCTTGTTCCTTAAACCCCTCCACTTTCTCCTTCATTTTACCTTTTAGGTCGGCAGTGTTTGCTAGTAAGCCTTCTACTGAGCCATAATCTTTCAAAAATTTAATTGCTGTTTTCTTTCCTACTCCTGGTATGCCGGGAATATTATCAGCTGCATCGCCTTCTAAGCCTAAAATATCAATTACTTGCTCAACCCGCTCAATATCAAACTTTTTCAATACTTCAGGAATACCTAAAATATCAACACCATTACCCATAAAAGAAGGTTTATATAAATAAACATGCTCCTTTACCAATTGCGCAAAATCTTTGTCAGGCGTCATCATAAACACCTCAAAACCTTCATCGGAAGCTTGCCTGGCAATGGTTCCAATGATATCATCTGCCTCAAAGCCATCCATAATTAAAACGGGTATATCAAAGGCTTCCACTATCTTTTTTACGTAAGGAATAGCAATTCTAATATCTTCAGGCTGGGCCTCTCTTTGTGCCTTATAAGCAGGGAATTCCACATGCCTGAAGGTGGGCGTGCTGGTATCAAAAGCTACACCAATATGTGTTGGCTTTTCCTTCTTTAAAATCTCTAATAATGAATTAGTAAAGCCGAGAGCTGCCCCAGTGTTCAGTCCTTTTGAATTAATCCGTGGATTTTTACTAAATGCAAAATGTGCTCTGTAAATTAATGCCATGGCATCTAAAAGGAATAATTTTTTATCGGGCTTGCTCATTTATTGAATATTAGATTTTATCAGATTAGTTTTTAAAGGTAGGAAAAGTTTGGGCTTTTTGGAATGAGAATATTATAAAAATGGCAGTAAAAAAGTTGATTCTATTTTTGAAACATGATATACAATTGGTAACACTATTTTTCTAAGCATAAAAAAAGCCTCAACAATTCACATTGCAGAGGCTTTTACAATATAAAAAATTGCAATTAATCTTCTATTTTAAGTGTTAATACGGGTCTTTTACTATGATTAACAACATCTTCAGCGATACTACCGCTAAGTAAGTGCATTAAACCTTTTCGCCCATGAGTTCCCATAGCAATTAAATCTACATTATTCTCTTTCGCAAATTCTAATATCCCTTCCTCTTCATTTACACCATTATATACATGTCTTTCTGCCTCTAATTCCGTGCTTTTCATGTATTCTCCCATTTTCCGCATGGTATTGGAGGTTGATTCGAAATTATTAGGTGTATTCACCTTCAATAAATGAATTTTAGCATTAGAGATTTTGGCAATTTGTTTCAATTTGGATATTAATTCTTTATCATCATCTTTTAATGAACTGGCAAAAAGAATATTGTTAATATTGGCTATACTAAGTCTTTCTTTTAAAGTTAAAACAGGGCAGCTTGCATTTCTAACCACTTTTTCAGCATTAGATCCAATTAATATTTCTTCAGCTCCTGTGCTTCCACTAGTTCCCATTACAATCAGGTCGGGCTTCAATTCATTTACAATTCTGGAAATATTATAATAAGCATTTCCAGCTTTTAATTCCGCTTTAACTTTTACGGAAGACAAAAGATCACTACTTGCAAGATCTTTTAATTTCTTTTTTCCAATCTCCAACATTTTCATAACAAAAACGCCTTCCATGCCATCACCATAGTTTGCCGCAGTATCTCCCATGGTGTTAAATGATTGCTGACCGGGTATTTCTACCACGTGCACTAAAATTAATTCTGCATCAAGCTTTTGAGCAATTTCCACGCCCAAATGCAAAGCAGAAGTAGCTTGTTCTGAAAAATCGGTAGGTACTAATATTTTTTTCATGATCTTATGGTATCTGTTAGGTTTATTAATTATACGTTTTTAAAATATAAATGATGCTTAATAAACAAGTAAATTACATTTAGAATAACGTAATTCCAAATCCGAAGGCCAATACAAAGAATAAGGTAGAGAGAGCAAGCTGTTTTAATAAAGGATCAATCTGTACTGCAGTGTTGCTTTTTTGTAATCGTAAAATATGTAAGATAAATAAAGGCAAGGCTAACAAAACAAGTAAATTAAATTGATTTTTATAATTAAAAATCACAAATAAAAGGATGGATACCCAGGCCAAACCAACCAAGCAATAATGGTATATCTTTGCCTTTTGCTGTCCTAACCTTACCGGAATGCTGTTTTTTCCAGCTGCTTTATCAGATTTAATATCACGGATATTATTAACATTTAGAACACCCGTAGCCAGAAAACCGCAAGCCATAGCTGGTAAAATTATAGAAGGCTCAATTGTTTCTGAATGAAGAAAATAAGTACCAATCACGCCCACCAGCCCAAAAAACAGAAATACAAATACATCTCCCAAACCCATATAACCATAAGGTCTTTTGCCATTTGTATAGGCTATAGCTGCTAAAATGGCCAATACGCCAATACCCAGAAAAATATAAAATGTTTTAGAATAAAATCCTACAGCAAAATATAATAAAGCTGTTCCACTGATAAAAGATAAAAGTACCAGAAATATAATTGCTTTTTTCATAGCAGCACCTGTAATAGCTCCTTGTTGTACTGCTCTTTTGGGTCCTTCTCTTTCTATACTATCTGCTCCGTGAATGGAATCTCCATAGTCGTTGGCTAGATTAGATAATATCTGTAAAAATAAAGTAGTAGTAAGGCTTAACACACATACTATCCAATTAAACTCTGAGAAAAAAGCTGCTAAAAAGCTGCCCATACCTATACATGCCAAAGCTAACGGCAGGGTTCTTAGCCTTAATGCACTTATCCAGACTTTAACCATTTGTTGTTATAATTTTTCTGCTATTTCACCTGGATTCACTGAAGACGGGTAAAAACTAATATCACTTCCATCTTCAGATACCAAATATTTACAAAAATTCCAGGTAGGCTCTTTACCTGTCTTTTCCTTTAGCCAAATGAACAGTGGATGCTGATTTTTACCAACTACCTCCATTTTAGAAAACATAGGAAAGCTCACTCCATAGTTTTTTTCGCAAAAGGCCGCTATCTGCTCATTACTCCCAGGTTCTTGCCCACCAAAATTATTAGCAGGAAAACCTAATACAGTAACCTGATCTCCGAATTCTTTATGCAGCAATTCCAAATCGGCATACTGAGGGGTGTAACCACATTCCGATGCAGTGTTTACAATGAGTATTTTTTTGCCTTTATAATCTGACAAATCTATTATCTCTCCTGTTATTGATTGTAATTGGAAATCGTAAATGCCCATTTCTTTTATTTTAGATTGTGATAGTAAAGCATGAATGCCTGATAAAGTGACCAGACAAATGAAAAGTAATTTTTTCATTTTGATTAAGTATTTAATTCAGGTAAACGCTTTGCACTCATAACTGTTTTTAGAGAATTAAATCTTTACATTTTTTCTGGTACCTCAACGCCTAATAACTTCATAGATGACTTTATCACTCTGGCTACAATCTGAGAAAAGGCTATTCTAAAGGCCAAATTTTGCTGATCGTCTTCTGTAAAGATGGAAACTTCAGAATAAAAACGATTATAGGCTTTGGCCATATCGTAGACATAATTAGCTATAATTGATGGTGAATAAGTATTAGCCGCCTCTTCTATTTTAGCAGGAAAATCCTGAATCAAATTGAGAACAAATCTTTCAGAAGGCTCTAAACTATTTATTCCATCACCAATTTCCGGTTCCACACCTAATTGTTTCGCTTTTCTCAGCAAAGCACTAATTCTAGCATGAACATACTGAATAAAAGGACCTGTATTACCTTGAAAATCAATAGAATCCTCCGGGTTAAACATCATCCGCTTTACAGGATCTACTCTCAATAAATAATACTTTAAAGCACCCAATCCTAAATCTCGGTATAATTTCTCGGCATCTTCTGATGAAAAGCCTTCTATTTTACCTAATTCATCGGTTCTATGTTTGGCTGTATCAAACATTTCCTGCATTAAATCATCAGCATCCACCACAGTGCCTTCTCTGGACTTCATTTTACCACTTGGTAAATCTACCATTCCATATGATAAATGATAACAATTTTGAGCCCATTCGTAACCTAGTTTTGCTAGAATGATAAATAGCACCTTAAAATGGTATTCCTGCTCATTACCTACCGTATAGATCTGCTGGGAAATTTTAGGGAAATCTCTGTAGCGTAAAATGGCTGTCCCAATATCCTGGGTCATATACACAGAAGTTCCGTCTTTTCTTAATAGTAGTTTCTCATCCAGACCTTCCTCTTTTAAGTCAATCCAAACTGAACCATCTTCTTTTTTAAATAACAAACCTTCTTCTAAACCTTTCAATACTTCCTCTTTACCTAAGGAATAAGTTTGGGACTCATAATACAACTTATCGAAATCTACTCCCATGGTTTTATAGGTGATGTCAAAACCTGTATATACCCAACCATTCATGGTTTTCCATAATTTTACCACTTCAGGATCATTATTTTCCCATTTCAGCAACATTTCCTGTGCCTCAATTATAATGGGTGCTTGTTTTTCGGCTTCTTCCTGAGGCAAGCCTTTTTCTATTAGGTCTGAAATTTGGGCTTTATATTTCTGATCAAAAATTACATAATATTTACCTACTAGTTTATCACCTTTCATCTGGGTAGATTCAGGTGTTTCACCCTCTCCAAACTTCTGCCATGCAACCATTGATTTACAGATATGGATGCCACGGTCGTTAATAATTTGCACTTTATGCACCTTATTACCGTTTGCTTTTAATATTTCAGCCACCGAATAACCCAAAAAGTTATTTCTCAAATGCCCTAAATGTAAAGGTTTGTTGGTATTAGGGGAAGAATATTCCACCATTACTTCGCGGCCGGTCAACGCTTTATTCCCAAAATCAGGATTTTTATGAATATCTCTGGCAATTTGTATCCAAGTGGTATCAGAGATACTTAAATTTAAAAAGCCTTTTACAACATTATAATCAGTTACTAATTCTGTATTACCTTTTAAATACTCGCCAATTTTTTCACCTGTTTGCTCTGGATTTAGCTTCGAAAACTTGCCCAAGGGAAAACATACTAGGGTATGGCTGCCTTCAAATTCTTTCCTTGTAGGCTGAAAGGTTAACAGATCTTCTGAAATTTCATAATTGAAAAGCGACTGAAAAGCTTTTATGGTTAGCTGAGTAAGTTCAGAGGTGATGTTTAACATAATAAAATTAATCTTTGAAATAAATAAAATAGGCAATTGTTAACTAACGCCTTCATAAACACTACTGCATATATAAAAGCATTTATTAACAATTGTTAAATGATAAACTGATATCAATTTTATGCCTTAGGAAGAAAAACTTCTGCCATCATACATCTGGCACTTCCACCTCCTAATGCTTCAATTGTATCTAATGAGCTATTAATGATTTCGCAATGTTTTTCAATGGCTTTTACCTGCTTATCTTTTAAGGACTGGTAAGCCGCGCCTGACATTACTAAATAATTTTTTCCATCCTGAGATTTCACTTGCAGCATATTTCCTGCAAAATGATGTTTCTGGTTTTCAGAAATCTCGATAACTTCCTTTCGGGTTGATTCCAAATTGCTAATAACCTTTTTTCTTTCCTTCTCATCGTCAATAGCTTCCGCGCAAAGTATAGCGAAATTATCTGCCACACACATCATCACATTGGTGTGGTAGATAGGCAAGCGCTCACCATTTACAGTTTGATTGGCAGTAAAGGTAACCGACTGATAATTGAAGGTGCTACAAAATTCTTTTAATACAGCTTCATCTGTTCTTATGGATAGAGCCGCATAAACAATTTTGTTAGGCCTATCCAAAATCATACTTCCGGTACCTTCTAAGAATCTTTTTTCTTTTTCATGGATAGTAAAATCTTCAATTTGAGAGATTTTTAATCCGTAATTTTGTTGTAGTTTCCGCAAGATATCTCCCCTTCTTTCAACTCTCCTATTTTCAGCAAACATAGGATAAAGGCCTACTCTTCCATCAGCATGAAATGAAATCCAGTTATTTGGAAAAATAGAATCCGGGGTATCAGAATCTTCAGAGTCATCAATTACAATTACCCTAATTTTTTTCGCCCTTAGCTTTTCCACAAATCTGTCAAATTCCTGAACCGCCTTATATTGTACTTCCTCCGGTTTAATTCCGTCTATTACTCTCTGGTAATAATTATTGATAGCCGTTTGCTCATTTAACCTAAAATTAATAGGTCGTATCATGAGTAAAGTATCAGTGCTTTGCTTTTCCATTTTTATTCAATACTTAAAATTAATTTTTATCTCTGATCAAAGGCAGTGTTGAGCACCTTAATAAACCTTCCATCTTAGAGATTTCTGCGTAAGGAATAGGTTCTACTACATAACCTCTCTCCTGTAATACTTTTGATAAACGAACAAAGTTATTCTCAACTACAATTACTTTAGAACTAATTGAAAAAACATTCGAGTTCATTTCATACATCTCATCTCTTGTAATATGGATTAAATTGTCTTCTCCGAAATAGTTTTTCAAATAATCATAATCTTCATCAAATTTAAAGCCTTCTTTATAAATTATCGCTTCATTATCCCCTATTGGTTGAAAACAACAATCTAGATGCAATGCATTGTCTTTAGCTATATCATCAGATTTATTCAGTTGAAAACCTTTTACAATTTTATTTGGAAATTGTTTTTGAAGAAATTCTAAACCTTCTTTATTAGTTCTGGCCACTACATATTTCTCGAAATCTTCCTTTTCAGAGTAACCTACAAAGATATGATCTTTCCATGGCATTACATCTCCGCCTTCAATTCTTACTTCTGCAGGAACATTTACAATATTTTCTGAAGCAATTTGATCAATTACATATTGTATGCCCTGAATTTCCTCATCCCTATCTTTTAATATTCTGGGCCTTATAAATTTATTATCTATAACAAAGCCAATATCTCTGGAAAAAATTTGGTTATAATCTTCTATTAT
>JBBSPJ010000229.1:0-7307 GCA_038258905.1 Cytophagales bacterium | reverse complement strand
GTAAAATGATAGCGATATTTATCCACTTACTTCTCATCCTTAAAATCTCCACCCAAAACCTAATTCGGCCTGTTCTGCTTTTGCTGCGTGCACTTTCAACGCTGTTTGTATAATAAAGCGTTCTTTTATTTCATATTTTAATCCATAGCGCTGGTAAACAGGCATTCTTGTTTGACTAGGGTTGTAGATGTAAACTCCGAACTGCGAAATAAAACCTAATTTACCTGCTTTTAATTCATGTCCGATAATTAACCCAATCCTTCTGAAATCCACCTGTTTTTCTTCTTCATTAAGGAACCAGCTGCCTGCTATTTCTTTTCGCAAACCATTATTGTGAAAATATTCAATACCAAATTGTAAATCGCTTTTGTAATTTAAGTTTTTATGCCCCATTAATGCCAAATTATAAAACATTTGTGGCTGCCTTACTTGCAAACTCTTGGTATTTCTGCCAAAGCTTCCAAGAAAATAGAAGTGGTATGGTTTTTCAATCGGTAATTCAGCACGAAAGCTCGTATCAATAGGCTCTTTTTTAGCAATTCTGTAGGATAAACCCATATTGGCAGTTACTAAATTGATTCCTCTGTTAGGAGCGGTTTGCGCTCCATTGCTTGCATGGGTAATGTTTAAATTGGGAGTTAATTTAAAATTTTCATTTAACTGAATTTCATAAGTCAACCTTGTTTGCAATAAAAAGCTTAATGTAGTGCTTAACATAGTGTTTTGGTTATTGGTATTTCTATCATAAGGGTTGGTACAATAGACTAAACCGGTGCCAATTCTTGCAAAAAGTGCTGTATGGGCTTTGCGGAACAAGGGTAAATCCATAGCGGCTGTTGCTATTACTAGTTTTCCCAATTGTTCATCATTATTTAGGTTGTAATAGGATAATCCATAATTTACGATAGGTTTATTATAGATATCTTCCCAATAGCGTAAACCATTTAATGACTGCTGTAGGTTAATTTCAAATCCCTCAGGGTTTGCACTAATCAGATGTCCGATTTTAGGATTATGTTGTAAAGTAAAGCCTCTAATAACTTGCCCATTAATCCACCAATCATATTTATTCTGAGAATAAGCTGAAGTACCTATTAAAAAAAAGGAGAGAAAGAATAAGAAAAAATTTGTTTTAATCACTATTGAATAATTAGTAATAATATTAATTAAACGGCTACAGGTGCCTTAATATGCGGATGATGTTCATAATTTAGTAATTCAAAATCCTCAAATTTAAAATCAAAAATATTTTTTACATCAGGATTTATTTTCATCTCCGGTAAATCATAAAGCTTTCGTGATAATTGCAACTCGGTTTGCTCCATATGATTAGAATATAAGTGGGCATCACCTAAAGTATGAATGAAATCACCCGGCTCCAAATCACAAACCTGGGCAATCATCATAGTTAGCAAGGCATAGGATGCAATATTGAAGGGAACTCCCAAAAATACATCAGCTGATCTTTGGTATAATTGACAAGATAACTTCCCGTCAGCCACATAAAACTGGAAAAAAGCATGGCAAGGAGGTAAGGCCATGTTAGGAACATCCGCCACATTCCAGGCACTCACTATCATTCTTCTGGAATTAGGCGTATTTTTAATCTGATGAATTACCTCAGTAATCTGATCGATATGTTTTCCATCTGGGGTTGGCCAGTTTCTCCATTGTGAACCATATACCGGACCTAAATTTCCGTCTTCATCTGCCCATTCATCCCATATAGAAACACCATTCTCTTTTAAATATTTAATATTGGTATCACCTTGTAAAAACCATAGTAATTCATGTATAATAGAGCGCAAGTGCACTTTTTTAGTAGTTACCAAAGGAAAACCTTTTTGTAAATCAAAGCGCATTTGATAACCAAATACACTTAAGGTTCCTGTTCCCGTCCGATCTCCTTTTTGAGCTCCGTTTTCGAGAATATGTTGCATAAGTTGGTGGTATTGCTGCATAGAATGAAGTGATTTAAAATTCAAAAATAATCATATCTACTTGAGAAGCATGATGAAATAACAGATTATTTCCATAAAAATTATCTCCCTGAAATTAGGCTAACAGAAATCCTTCAAAAAATATTCCTTTAGGCAATTTCTGCATTATTTGTCTGATTATTGAAATGCAAAACAATTGTGGCCAGAAATAAGTATTTTATATATGCATGATCAATCGGCCCAAAAATGAGAGGAGTTAAAAAATCAGATTTGCCACAAAAGATTTGCTCTGTTTGCAAAAGGCCATTCTCGTGGAGGAAAAAATGGGCTAAAGATTGGGAGAATGTAATTTACTGTAGTGAAAAATGTAGGAGAACTTCTAAAAAGGCTGAGTAACAAAATTTGTGGTGAGCGTTAAATCTAATAACTTAGATGAAAATCCTATGACATGAAAATACTATCAGTCTCCCAAATACAAAAAGCGGATGAATACACTATTAAAAATGAGCCTATAACCTCCATTGAATTAATGGAGAGGGCAAGTAAAACGGTCGCTCAATGGATATTAAAAAGCTATTCCAAAAAGTATAAAATTTGTGTATTAGCTGGTTCAGGTAACAACGGAGGTGATGGTTTAGCGGTTGCCAGATTGCTGAAAAGTTATGGTTATAAAGTGACCGTTTTATTGGTAATGGGTGATAAAGGCTCAGATGACTTTAATGTAAATCTAAATAGATTAACTACCCAGAATATCCCTATTTTAGGGAAATTGAATGCATTTAGTCAAAGGCCTGCCATTTTTATAGATGCTATTTTTGGCTCCGGACTATCAAGAGATATTGAAGGAGCTCCCGCTGAAGTAATTCAGGAAGTAAATTCATTAGATGCTCATAAAATCGCAATAGATATGCCTTCAGGTTTGTATGCAGATAAAGCTTCTACCAGCGAAAATATTTTTAGAGCCGAACACACATTAAGTTTCCAAATACCCAAGTTGGCCTTTATGATGCCCGAAAACTATCAATACGTTGGTAAATGGCATGTTTTGGATATTGAATTACACTCGGACTATTTAGATAATGTAGAAACTGATTATCATTTGGTGCAAGCTTCTGATTTTAGCTTACCTCAACTATCTCCCTTTGCTCATAAAGGTACACGTGGAAGAGCAACCATTATTGCAGGAGGATATGGTAAAATGGGTGCAGCCATTATTGCATTAAAGGGTGCTTTGCATTCCGGAATCGGGTTACTGACTGCTCAAGTTTGCGGTGCTAGTGTAAATGTGGTGCAATCAGCAATTCCGGAAGTTCTCATTCTGCAAGATGAAAATGAATATGTATTGGGTACTTTTCACGATTATTCTAAGCAAGATGTGGTGGTAATTGGGCCTGCAATTGGATTTGCCCAAAAGACTAAAGAATTATTTATTCAGCTATTAAAAACTTTTAAAGGGCAGCTAATTATTGATGCCGATGTGATTACTATGTTAGCAGAGGATGAGGAATTATTACAGTTTTTACCAGAGGGCAGCATTCTTACTCCGCATATTGGAGAATTTGATAGACTTTTAGGTGAGAGTTTAAATCATTTTGATAGATTATTCAAATTAAAAGAATTTTGTAAAACATATAAAGTAGTAATGATTCTGAAAGGCAAAAATACAGCTGTGTGCAGTGCAGAAGGTGAAATTAGTTTTAATTCTTCAGGAAATGCAGGTATGGCCAAAGGGGGAAGTGGGGATTTATTATGCGGTATTTTAGCCGGTACTAATTCTTTTGTGAAAAATACTTTTGTATGTGCAAAATTGGCAGTATTTTTGCACGGTAGTATTGGAGATTACGCTCAACAAAAAAGTGGAGATTTATATATCAACCCGTCCGGATGGATGAAATATATTAAGAAAGCAAAAGATAGCGTGATTAATTAAACAAAATAATCAAACTAAATTACGGAATAAGTCGTACTTACAAACAATGAAAAAAATTATATTCACATTCGTGCTTTCCTTGCTACTTATTTCCCAAATAAGTGTGAATATGTTATTTTCAAAATCTACTGATAACACTAACGATTCTTTTACAAAAGAAATTGTATCTGACATAGAATTTGAAATAATTGAAAAGCTTGATGTGTATCCTAATCCTGCTGATGATTATATATATGTGAAATTAGAGAAGGGTGTGAAACAAGAGATTAAATTAGAAGTAATGAGTTTTATCGGTAATAAGATGAATGCTTCTTCTGAAAAGATTGAAGATGACCTTTATAAGCTAAGTCTTAGAAATATTCCTTCAGGTCACTATTACGTGATCATCAGCTATGGCAACACGAAAGAAATGAAAAAATTTCTTAAGCAATAAACTACTCTAGTAATACCCTTTTACTTATTTATTCCTATTGTGGAATAATTTTAGTGTCAATTTTATTAAGAATTTTAAAATTGAATTAAGATTTAATCTTAAATTCTCTCCTGTTTTTTTCTTAAGCCCAATTTATTACTTACTTTTCTAATCTGTTTTAAGGATTAGACCAATGAATTTTAAGAAATATTTTTTCTGGCTTACTGCACTGGCACAAATAATAGCTATTTTATTTGATATAGAACTATTGGATAGAGTAAGTAAATCAGTGTTAATGTTTAGTTTGCTGGTTTATTTTTGGGACCAAACGGAAGAGCATAAAGATACTAAATGGGCTCGCTTTACTACTTTAGCGATCGTTTTTACCTGGATTGGTGATATCATGTTTATGTTATACATCAAAAACTTCCTCTTCTTTTTTGTAGGTATCTCTACCTATATTGCGGCTCATATATTTTTTCTGCTAGCATTTTCGAAAGCAAGTTATTCTGGAAAACTTAAGTTTAACTTCTCTTTAGTACCCTTGCTTGCCATTGGACATATAATTTTAATGGCCTATTTAATTCTTCCTTATTTAGATGGTGTAATACAAGTGCCGATAGCTTTATATGCTTTTTCAACACTAGCTTTAGTTGTATTTGCCTGGTACAGGAAATCTCAGACCAAATCAGATAGTTTTATTTGGGTCTTTTTAGGAGTTGTTTTAATTGTTATTTCTGATTCTGTGCTTGCTATTAATAGGTTTTCAAACACCATTCCCTATGCGCAATATGTAACCACCACATGTTTTATTGTAGCACATTGGTTTATCATAACTGGTTTAATTAGACATTTTAAGCCGGTTGAAAAATAGATTTTTCATAGTCCATTTCAAGCCATCGCAGTCTTAGAACTGAACCTCAATTGAGATAACTTGAAAGTACGAATCTTTCTATATCCTCAGTTTTTCCGACTCCAGCCAAAGGCTGGCAGGCTATCCCGTCACACCTCCGGTGTGCCACCCTTCTCTTTTTTTGAAGAGAAGGGAATATTATAAACGATCCATCAAATTTTTGGATTTATATACAAATTTAAATCCAAAGAGAAATATTAATTGGCACGAGAACCCCTCCCCTCTATGCTCGGCAGAGAGGGGAGGGTTTTTCGAAGAAAAATCAGGGGTGAGTTAAAATGCAGGCTGTTTAGCAACTAGCAAACCAAGCTTGTTGTATAGTAGACTAAAATAATTTACAAATTTACTGCTTTGTAAAAAAGTGTTATTTTTAAAGAAATAATTATTACTTTATTTCTATAGTTATTATTATTTAATTTTCTGTATATCAGTATATTATAAATATTTAAATAAATTTACCTGAAAATAAATTTATCAAAAAGTTGTAAAAATCAAAAAGCATTTTCTACATTTGAACTATAATTAGAATCAATTTATAACGAAGAGGTAAGAGACAGGCTCTATGATCCTCTGGCAACCTGATTCAAGGTGCCAAATCCTGCCCGAAAGGGAAATATAAATATGGAAACAATACACAACTCAAAGAATTGCGTAGATAACGCAAGTCGACAATCGAAAGGATTTGAATCCCAAATCACTTTAACCAATCCAATTAATATTATCCTAGTAGATACAATTACCATGCGAATGTGCGTGTGTTGTTGTTGTTGCTAACAACCTAATCAATTCGGAAGTTGAGTTGCTATAGCCTTGAAAATCATTTCAGGTGGTATCATTTATTCTTTCCTTCTGAAAACGGCTATTCATTAATCGTCTAAAAATCTCACTTTAATTTTTTCGCAATAAGTCCCACACATTCAAGGGGTTTTTGTTTTTCATCTTAAATAATTTCTTAACATTTAAATTAAAAAATCATGTCAGATTCATTAAAATTTGAAACACTACAATTACATGCAGGTCAGGAGCCTGATGGCACTACTAATTCCAGAGCCGTACCTATTTATCAAACTACTAGTTTTGTTTTTAACGATGCAGACCATGGAGCAAATCTTTTTGCTTTGAAGGAGTTTGGAAACATCTATTCACGCATAATGAACCCAACTAATGATGTGTTTGAAAAACGCATAGCAGCATTAGAAGGTGGTGTGGCGGCAGTGGCTGTGGGTTCCGGACAAGCTGCTCAGTTTATTGCTTTAAATAATATTTTAGAGGCAGGCGATAATTTAGTATCTACCAGATTTTTATATGGAGGCACTTATAATCAGTTCAAAGTAGCTTTTAAAAGGCTAGGTATTGAGGCTCGCTTCGCAGAAGAGGAAACAGTGGAGGCATTTGAAAAACTAATTGACAAGAAAACTAAAGCAATTTATGTTGAAACCATTGGTAACCCGGCTTTCAATATTCCTGATTTTGACAAGCTTGCTGCCTTAGCCAAAAAGCATGATATTCCTTTTGTGGTAGATAATACATTCGGAGCGGGTGGTTATTTATTCCGACCTATAGAACATGGAGCTAATATAGTGGTTGAATCAGCTACTAAATGGATTGGTGGCCATGGAACTTCCATAGGTGGAGTAATAGTTGATGCCGGAAATTATAATTGGGGCAATGGGAAATTCCCTCAATTTTCAGAGCCTTCGGAAGGTTATCATGGCCTCAATTTCTGGGAGACTTTTGGTGAAGGTAATCCATTAGGCTTACCTAATATTGCTTTTGCCATCCGAGCTAGGGTAGAAGGGTTAAGAGATTTCGGGCCTGCCTTAAGTCCTTTTAATAGCTTTTTGCTGATTCAAGGCTTGGAAACACTTTCTTTAAGAGTACAAAAAACAGTAGATAACGCATTGCAATTGGCCTATTGGTTGGAGAAACACCCATTAGTAAGCAAGGTGAATTATCCCGGACTTGAATCCAGCAAGCATTACCAATTGGCTAAAAAATATCTTAGAAATGGTTATGGAGGAGTACTTTCATTTGAATTAAAAGGTGATAAAGAAGAAACTAAAAACTTTATAAATAACCTGAAATTAGTAAGTCATTTAGCCAATGTAGGAG
>JBBSPJ010000228.1:0-7325 GCA_038258905.1 Cytophagales bacterium | reverse complement strand
TAATGAAGGTCATTCAGGAAAAGACAATATCACCACCAATGTAAAACCCGGGGATACGGTTACCTGGAAATTGGTTCCTCATGGTGGAATTGACCAAATCACTGGAATAACTGCCAAGCCTGGTAGTCAGGATATTTTTTCTGTAGATCCGGCAGCTGTAGATGCTACTGATCCGACATCCGACTGGACTGGCACTATAAGTCCGAATGCTAAAGGTTCAGAATCTTATAGTATTGGGTATAAAATTGGTGATGAGTCCTTAGTGGATGACCCTAAGTTGAAAATAGGGAATTAATGTTTTCTCCTTTCATTACGGTTATAACAAAATCAGCCTTAACGATAGGGCTGATTTTATTATTTCTAAATTTTTCTTTTTCTCAAAATCAAAATGTATCTGATAGTCTTAAAATAGTATTAAAAGAGCACCAAGGTAATGATACAATAAAATTACAATTATTATACAAAATTGCTCAAAATGAGAGAAACCCTATTAAAGCTGTAGAGTACGCAGAAAAATTAATCAATTCAGCCGAGTCTATGAATTTACCTTTATACGTTTACAGAGGGAATCTTCAAAAAGGACAAGCATTGAGGGAAAAAGGAGAATTACCAAGAGCCATAAATTTCCTTTTCAAAGCAGCGAAAGCGGCCGAAGACGCTTCTTACCAGGCAGGTGTAGCGGGCGCATATGCCGCCCTTGCTGATGTTTATTCTGTCAATGGAAATAATAAAAATGCATTTCAGTATTACAATCGTTCCATAGAAATTTTACGAAAAGAACAAGATTCCCTCACTTTAGCAACTGTTTTATTGAATGCAGGAGACGGATATTTGAATGCAGGAAAAATAGATTCTGCCATTAATTATTTCGAAGAATCAGGTAAAATATTTCAAAAAGCTGACTATTTAATTGGCACTGCCTATAATATGGGCAATATGGGTATGGCACATGCAAACAAAGGTGACCACCAAATTGCAAAAAATAAAATGGATTCAGCTACTGCTATTCTTCAGGGTATGGGGGACTACTATCCAATAGCAGTTTACGATCTTTATATAGCAGATATTTACAAAAAAAATAATGATCTGGATAGAGCATTAGCTTACGCGCAACATAGTCTAAATATATCTGTAGAACATTCCTTAAAAGAACAAATAAAAGATGCCAATCTAAAATTATCTGAATTGTATGATGATTTAAATGATTATCAAAAAGCTTTCTTTCATCAAAAACAGTACTTAATTTATAGAGATAGTATTAATAATGAGGAGAAAATAAGAGAAATAGCGGATTTAAGAACTGAATATGAAGTTTCTCAGCGCGAAACTGAAATTGAACTACTGAAAACCCAGCAGAGAAATCAATATATCATATTCGCTTCTATGGCTGTCATCATTATTTTATTAGGCATTGCGAGCTTCCTGTATTATCGCAATAGCAGAAGAAAACAAACACTTAATTTAATTTTAAAGGAAAGAAAAGAAGAAGCCGAGGCACAGCGGGATCAGCTGGAAGCAATCAATGAGACGAGGGAAAAATTTGTTTCCATCATTGCACATGATTTAATGGGGCCTGTCAACTCCTTTAAAGGATTATCCACCATACTGGGGATGAGCATTGAAAAAGAAGACAAAAAAGATCTAAAGCATATTCATTCCTTATTTACCACCAATATCAATAACTTGTCTACACTACTTAGCAATTTGTTAGATTGGTCAGTTACGCAACAGGGGGCTATCCCATATAACCCGGAGACACTCAAGTTAAAAATTATCACTGATGAACTACTCGATTTATTTTACAATACCGCTGAGGCCAAAAATATAAAATTAGTAGCTAAAATTGACCCAGAATTGATGCTTTGGGCAGATAATAATAGCTTAAAAACTATCCTAAGAAATTTAGTGAGCAATTCGCTAAAATTCACTAAGGACTCAGGCAGTATTAAAATTACGGCTCATAAAGAGGATAATTTAATTGTCCTAACAGTGTCCGATACCGGGATAGGCATGGCAAAAGAACAAATTCAATCCTTAACCGAAAAATATGAATTTAAAAGGAGTCAAGGAACCAAAGGAGAAAGTGGTATTGGCTTAGGGCTCCAATTAGTCAACGAGTTTGTGTCAATGAACAAAGGCCAATTAAAGATTGAAAGTGAAATTAATAAAGGAACTATTTTTACAATTTATTTACCTGCCATCCAAGGAGCAGAGACCATTACTCCCAATTAATTTATTAAGAGTTTATTTCTAAAATGTACTCTAAGTTAGAAATAGATGATAAACAAAAAAGTAACATTTTTTCCATAGAAAGCTCATTATTAATATCTAAAAATATTTTATCATCACATCAGAATTCCTTCCGTTTTATTAGGTAACTAAAACTAAAAATCAAATTCATAAAATAATTTGGTTTATTAAATAAACTTAATTATGTTTGTATTATAAATTTTAAATAGACTTAAAATGAAGGGCTTATTCAAATTAATGTTTACAGATTTAATAGCATAGATGCTAGACATTACTTCTTACGCACAATTTGCAGGTCTACCTTTTTTAATTCAAATGCATTGACTAAAACAAGCGATTTGAATAATTTAGGATTTAAAATAAAAGTAAATTTTGGTGTAGTAAAAATTAAAAGGAAAATGAAAAATGAAGAATTAGAAGTAAAAGAAAGTCTGAATATCATTTCAGAAATGGTAAATGCCAGCAAACATAACTTGGCAGAGGACAGTATCATTTATTTAATGTGGGGATATGGAGTAGCTATTTCCGCTATTGTACATTATGTGTTGCAATATCATATTGGCATAAATGAAGCTTTTTATATTTGGTTGAGCATGCCAATTTTAGGTATTATTAATTTCATTTACTTTGCTAAAAAAGAAAAGAAAAAAAGAGTGCAGACCTATATAAACAGAGCCATGGCATATATTTGGCTTGGTTTTTTGTTTGTTATACTTTCACTTTTAGCTATAAGTCCTCAAATAAACTGGACTGGTGTTTATCCTGTATTTATGTTCTTTTATGGAATGGCCACTATCTCGTCTGGAGGAATATTAAAATTTAAACCTCTTGCAATAGGTGGAGTTATCAGTATATTACTTGGTATAATTGCTGCTTACCTTGCATTTGAATATCAATTATTATTATTGAGTTTGGCTATTATCTGTAGCTTTGTAATACCTGGTCATTTATTAAAAAATACTAAATAAATTTATGTTTGCTCCATTAGATCCTTTACTTCATTCACAATTACGCTTGGCAATCATGAGCTTGCTCATGAATGTAGAGGAAGCAGATTTTAATTACATTAAAGAAAAAACTGAATCCACTTCCGGTAATTTGAGTGTGCAGGTAAATAAACTCAAAGATGCAAATTATATTAAGGTAGAAAAAAGCTTCAAAGATAATTATCCGCTCACCAAATGCAAAATAACTAAAAATGGAATTAACGCTTTTGAAAATTATCTAAATGCATTGAGGTCATATATTAAACCTAATTAATTAAAAAGTTAACAAAAGAAAATTCAGACTGAAAATCAGTCTTTTTTTAAATCAATTTACTTTATATTATAAACTACTTTATCATGAAAAATCAAATTAAAAGAATCGTATTATTAACACTACTTTTAGGGCTAGGTATTTACTCCTTAACAGCTCAAAACAAGAATGAAACAACTTATAAAGCTTACCTCTTCAATAGCGAAGCTTTATGGAAACAAGCCATCGTTAAAGCAAAAAATCCATGGCAAAAGGCGCTTGCTCACTATGGATTGCTCAGCAATACTATGTCGGATCAAAATGAAGACTTATTTGATGAATATGTAGATATTACTTTGAATTTATTGGAGGACTTAGAAGAGACGAATGGCTATAAAGCCGATGTAAATGCCCTTCGTTCGTCAATCTACGGTTTTATAATGGGTTACTCACCTTGGAAAGGCATGATTTATGGCCCTAAAAGCTCCAGTGCAATAGAAAAAGCATTAAAGTTAGGTGAAAATTCAGGCATTGTATGGATGGTGCAAGGTGGTTCCTTATTCTACACTCCAGAAAGTTTTGGAGGAGATAAAGTAGAAGCTGAAAAAGCCTACGAAAAGAGTATCCTGTTATTTGAATCAGCTAATGACACCACCAATAACTGGCTCTACTTAAACTCCTTAGCCAATTTGGGTAAAGTATATCATACTAATGGTAAAAAAGATAAAGCCATTGCCATCTATCATAAGGCATTAAAAATGGAACCAGAATTCAACTGGGTGTCAAAAGTGCTCTTACCACAGGCACAAAAGTAGATTACTGCTCTTAAACTAAGGTGACAATGAAATACTTATTAACAATAATGCTGCTTTGGACCGGTATAAGTACCGGCCTTTCTCAAATTAAATTTTCTGGAATTGTAAAGGACAGAATTTCCGGTGAAGCATTGCCAGGCGCACATGTAATTTTACCTTCAGCTATTGATAGAAGTACTGTTACAAATGAAAAAGGGCACTTTCTGTTTAAAAATATTCAAGCAGGAGATACTGTAATTATATCATTTACGGGGTATAATGAAAAAACCATCTATGCCAAACCAGGTCCTGATCCATTGGATATTTCACTTGAAAGAGATGAGATCAAGCTCAAGGAAGTAACAGTGAAGTCTACGGTTTTGGGTGCCGAAAACTTCACCTTCAGCAAGTTATCCCCGATAGATATCTATCAAAACCCTAGTTCAAAAGCAGATCCACTCGTAGCGGTTAACACCAGCGTATCCTCCACCACCACAGATGAAAACGCTGCAGTTTCATTTCGTGGCGCTTCGCCAAATCAGACAGGCTATTTTTTAAATGGAGTACCTGTGAAAAGTCCTGTGAAGTATGCGCAATTAACCAATACCGGTACTTTAAGCATTTTCAATACAGATTTTTTGAAGAAAGTGACTGTTTTTCCTGGGAATCCACCTGTTGAATATGGTCAATCTACTTCAGGCACAATAGTATTAGAGATGGCTGATAGGTTCCCAAAATATTGGCAACAAACAGCAAGTATCTCTATGGCAAATCTTGGATATTCAGCCAGGGGTTCAATTGGAAAATCTTCTTTTTTGGGTCTATTTGCTAATTATCAGTTTGATGAAGCGCTGCAAGCTGTTAACCCTTCCAATTTTGAGAATATAAATGCTTTCAATTCTATAGATGCAGGTATTTTATTAAGTGCTCATCATAAATGGGGATCTATTAAGTTTTACCAATATGGACTCAGGGATAACTATAACTTTCAGTATCGTCATCCAAGCTATCAAGATGGATTTTTGCAAGATGCCATCAGAAGCATCTCCACACTTCAATGGATTCAGGAGTTTTCCAATTTACAGGTAACCGCTGTTCTAGGAAACTCTTATGTTTCTAACCAATTCAACTTTGGGAATCTCAATTATACAGAAAAAAACAATGACCCTTATGGAGCAATTCATCTCACATGGCTTGATGGTAATCACTTAATTAAAACAGGATATTCCTATTGGCTTCAAAGTAAATTTCAAACAGGTCAATTCCCTGAATATGATTATGCTATGGCACCTGAACATCCTTCCTTCACCCATTCAGGAACCAATGAAGTAGCAATTCATGAAGCCTATTCATTTTACAGGAGAAAATGGCGAAAGCATTCTTTCGGATCCGGCTTCAGGTTAGGTTTTAGTCCTCAATTTTCTGAACACCTCTACAGCTATCAGTTCAATTACCTATGGCAGCCAATCTCTGGTTTACAATTAAAAGCTGGGTTAGGCAGGTACTATCAAGTGGGAAATACAGAAAATAACAAACATTTCTATTCTCATCAAAGCGGTATTGACTTAAGCTATAAAAGAGCACAATTAGCCATAGATCAAAGTTTCTATTATAATTTCAACGGGACATTTGCCAATATTAAAGGTTCAGAAACAACCTTTACCTATAATCCTAATTCTAAACTGCAAATAGATCAGTCTATTTCTTTAATTAATGGAAATGATGATGATATTCAATGGTTCTCCCGATCTTTTATTAGTTACAAGCCCTTTAAGGGTTGGTCATTTAATGCCACCTACCAGACCTTTAAGGGAAATGAAGTGGATTTCATTACTTCAGCATTATTCAATAATAACTTAAAAGTGTTTCAACCCGAAGATCCAACAACCCGGAAGTCCTTTAATCCCTATGCAAACTTTTCCCTGGGAATCAATAAATTGTTTCAATTGAATGAAGGTGCTAATGGTATCTTTTTTATATCTGTAACTAATATTTTTGACAGGAAAAATACCCTCAGCTTAAACTACAATTATGACTATAGTAACTATACAACAAATTTATTGACAAGAAGAAGCATCTACACAGGGTTAGTATTGAATTTTATTAGCAAGAAAAATTAATTCTCCCTATTTTGAAAATTGCTTTTGGCTTTTTGAAGCTATATGAACTTTCATTTTTAAGTTCTTCTGAGATGACATTAAGTAAAAAAGAATAGTAAAATAACAAGAAAAAGTTTTTCATTAGGAAAAACCTCTGATTCCAAAGGATTGATTATGTTTTAAAAAATCATTTAATATGTTAAGCTTATCGTCATATTTCTTATAGATTAATCTAATATTAATAAATGTTTAAGTTCAAGACAGATGTTAAATTTTAACATCTGTTCACCATTTATGGCTTCTAATTTTGATGTTATCAAACACCTTTAAAATTAGAAAACATGAAAAAAAGAATTACTAACCTAAACCTAAAATCCTTATTATTATTCGGGATTATATGGTTAACCTTGTTAGGAACAAGTGAGGTACTTGCACAATCTACTGATGCTACCATCAGTGGAAAGGTAAGCAGCCCAGAAACCGGAGAATTACCAGGGGCTACTGTGCAATTAAGAAACGAATCCACAGGATTTGAAACGGCTACCATCACAGAAGTAGATGGTGAATTTCAATTCAGACAATTACCGCTGGGAGGACCTTATACTATCACTATTAGTTTTATTGGTTATCAGACTCAGAAAAAAACAGACATTACGCTTAATCAGGGAGATAAAGTAACCTTTGATATTGCTATGTCGACCTCCACCGAACAGTTGCAAGAGGTAGTTGTAAGTGGAAACAATTTAAGTAAAAGGGTGGATCGTGTCGGCTCTGGAATTGCTATTAACGCCATCACTATGAAAAATTTACCAAATGAAGGTAGAAATTTCTCCAATTTAACAGCTTTATCACCTTTACAAGGAGGAGGCTCAATCAATTTAGGTGGGCAAAGAAGAACCTCCACTAACGTAACCGTGGATGGTGTAAATGCCAGAAACCAATTAAC
>JBBSPJ010000227.1:0-7338 GCA_038258905.1 Cytophagales bacterium | reverse complement strand
TACTCGCATTCTATAATGAAGTGGTTCTTTAGTAATGGAAATATCATTTAATAAAATTTCTCCCTCGAAAGGATGGATTCCCGCTATGGCTTTAAACAGGGTAGATTTACCGGCTCCATTTTCTCCTTTGATGAGATGAATACCTCGTGTAAGCTCTAAATCATTAATATTTAATTCGAAACCTGTGTCGTAGGACTTGTGGAAATTTTTTATTTGGAGCACTATTTGATTTTCAATTATAGTATTAAAACTTAAATCAACTAGATAATTTAAGTATAACTTAAATAAGTTTAGAAACTTTATAGAAAACTGTACAAGTATATAGTTCACATAAGCTTCATCAAGATTCGATCTCGTTTTTATTGTATTTTATCAGAACGTTTAACAATGCGTTTTAGAATTTATTGTATAATTAATAGTAAATAATTGTTTTAAAATTTACTAAATCATTCATTCAAGGTTATTTGAATCACTAAACTTTTTCCTCAATTATTTCTGCTACTTTCCTTTGATATTTAAAAATATCTCTATGTTTCTTTTTTAAATACTAATTCATTTTAAAGTAATTGAAATTATAATCTATTCATAAAACGGATTTTACAATCTAATTTTCAGACTTCTATAGATTTGCTCTATCAATTGGTAATCGATCGATCATTGAATAACAAACAAAAAAAAATGAACTATGAGAACTTTTTTACGAAGAGTAAGAATGAAATTTAAATACCTGAAACTACTAATGATATTGGCAATAGTAGGATGGAATGTTTCAAGTGCTTATGCACAAAACATTGTTTCGGGGAAAGTGACATCTCGCAAAGATAAAAGCCCCTTGCCTGGCGTCACTGTCTTTGAAAAGAATTCCGGTGGTAATGGTACTGTAACTGATTTAGATGGCAACTTTAAGATTTCTGTTAAAGGTGAATCATCTACTTTAATATTTTCTTACATTGGTTACAAGACCAATGAGGTAGCTATTAACGGAAGAAGCACTATAAACATTGATTTGAATGAAGATATAGAGCATTTATCAGAAGTAGTTGTTACCGCCTTAGGGATATCAAGAGAGGAAGAATCTTTAGGATATGCTACCCAAACTGTAAAAGAAAAAGCGGTTACCGATGCTAGAAGTAATAATATGATCAATTCCTTGAATGGA
This sequence comes from Cytophagales bacterium, assembly GCA_038258905.1. GTDB lineage: Bacteria > Bacteroidota > Bacteroidia > Cytophagales > Cyclobacteriaceae > Marivirga. The sequence goes on along the minus strand of JBBSPJ010000227.1, from coordinate 6,179 downwards.
AAAGTAGCTGGTTTAAATATTCAAGGAGTAGGAGCGGGGCCAATGGGTTCCTCAAGAGTTACTCTGAGAGGTGAATCTTCTTTAAATTTAGAAAACAATCAGGCATTAATTGTATTGGATGGCGTGCCAATAAGTAGTCAAATTACAGGGACAGGTAATGATTCTCACTTAGATGCAGATAGTCCTGTCGATTTTGGCTCAACTCTGACAGATTTAAACCCGGATGACATTGAAACTATTTCTGTTTTAAAAGGTCCTGGAGCTACTGCCTTATATGGTACCAGGGCAGCCAATGGCGCAATAATAATTACAACGAAATCCGGTGCTAAAAGTAAAGGAATTGGAGTAACTATTAATTCAAATTTTAGTTTTGAACAAGTAAACAGGTGGCCAGATTACCAATATGAATATGGTGAAGGAAGAACCTCTGACTATTATTCGTATGGTGATTCTGAGGATGGAGTAAACACAGCAGCCAGAGTTGCCGCCGGCAGGGCTTGGGGGCCTCGTTTTAATGGTCAATCCTATTTTCAATACAATCCAGATTCACCCGATGGTTTATCGGAAGAAAGAACTCCATGGGTACCATATGACGATTATATTACTGGATTTTTTAGAACAGGAACTACAGCCACCAATAGTGTTGCCATTGCTGGCGGTGGAGAAAACGGATCAGCCAGGTTTTCAGTAACTCACCTTAAGAATAAGTGGATTTTACCTAACACAGGTTTCGAAAGAATTAATGCCTCCTTATCAATAAATCAGCAAGTATCTGATAGGCTTAAGATTACCGGAAAAGCTAATTATATCAATAAGAAAAGCGATAACCTGCCTTCTGCGGGCTACAACAATCAAACCATTATGTATTTTCTAATTATTGGGACAGCGCCAAGCATCAACCATGAATGGTTTAAACCCTACTGGGAGCCTGGATTGGAAGATGTTCAACAAAACGAGCCTTTTAATCCCGGCCCTGAAAATCCATATTTAATGATGTACGAGATGCTCAACAAAATGGAAAAACATGGTTTTATTGGAAATGCATCAGCTAATTATAAAATCTCAGACAATTTGGATTTAATGGTACGGTCCGGCTTAGACATGTCTTACGAATTCCGATCTCAGCAAAGACCTTTTAGTATAACAAGATTTCCTTTAGGAATGTACAGAGAACAAGATGTTTTTAGATATGAATCTAATACAGATTTTCTTTTAACCTACAACAAAAGATTAAATGATAAGATTGGATTTTCAATATCAGGCGGAGGTAACTCATTGATGCAGAAGTACAACTTTGTAGGGAAAAATGCTGATCAGCTTGCACAACCAGGCATCTACCAAATTTCCAATAGTTTGGATCAGGCGGTGGTTGATCCTTTAAGAACGGAAAGAATGATCAACAGCCTTTACGCAATTTCTCAACTTTCCTTCCTAGATGAAAGTATTTATCTGGATATTACCGGTAGAAATGATTGGTCTAGTACACTGCCGTACGAAAATAATTCATTTTTTTATCCATCAGTTAGTACCAGCTTTTTATTAAGTGAATTATTTACTCTTCCAACCCAACTATCCTTTGCAAAACTTAGATTGTCCTATTCGCAAGTTGGAAATGATACCCGTCCTTATCAGACAGAGAAATATTACGATAAGATATATGGAAATAATTTTACAAATCCAGGGGTTTTATTTAATCCTGACTTAAAACCAGAAATCACTACCAGTTTTGAGGCAGGTATTGATTTTCGTTTTTTCCTTAATAGAATTGGGTTAGACTTAACAGTTTATGATAACTATAGTCGAAATCAAATACTAGCTATTCCTTTAGATCCGACATCAGGATATTCAAGTGCTTTAATTAATGCTGGATTAATTAATAGTAAGGGGGTGGAAGTAGTATTAAGTGGTAAGCCAATCGTTAAAAAAGATTTTAAATGGAATTCAACTTTTATCTGGTCGGCTAATAGAAGCTATGTTAGAGAATTGATGGAAGGCTTAAATAGTCAGGTAATTTATGCTTTTAACAGTAATGTTTCTATTGAGGCAAGAGTAGGTGGTAGAATGGGAGATTTATATGGTACTGGATTTCAGCGATCGCCAGAAGGAGAAATTATTTATAGTTCAGACGGATTACCTGCTGAATTGGATCCTGAAACCAGAAAATTTGGAAATGCATTTCCTGATTGGAGAGGTAGCATTATGAATGAATTTACCTATAAGAATATTAACCTAAGTATTTTATTGGATGGACAAATGGGTGGTAGTATGTATTCTATGACCAATCATAAAAATAATACACTTGGTAAAACTAAAGTAACCTTGGTTGGCAGAGAAACTGGAATTGTAGGGGATGGAGTAGTGCCTACAGGAGATGGTAACTTTGTGAAAAACACGGTAAATGTGGGGGTAGATTCGTACTATAATAATTATTATAAAATCAGAAATGCTGAGACCAATATTTTTAGCACAGATTTCTTAAAAATTAGGGAAGTAAGAATTGGTTATAATGTAAATCAAAAATTTGCCGAAAGATTTGGTTTTCAAAGTGCTGCTATCGGTCTCTACGGTCGGGATTTATTTACTTTCACAGATTTCCCCGGGTTTGATCCGGAGGGAGGTAATTTAAATAACGGAACACCGACACCTGGTGTTGAAATTACTCAATTTCCCACCACCCGATCTATGGGAGCTAATATTACATTGAAATTTTAAATATTATTTCTTTCAGAAAATAAATAATAAACCAATGAAAAATATAATAAAAAATGCAGCGCTGCTTTGCATAGTTTTGCTTATAAACATTTCCTGTACAGATAATTTCGAGGAAATTAATACAGATCCTAACAGACCTAAGGAAATAACTCCTGGTGTTATTTTGGAACAAATGCAATATAGGATGGTATCGGCTTCCCTTACAACAGCAAGATCTTTTACTCATAACTTAATGCAGGTTGATGCTCCTCGCTCCAGCAGTGATGGAGGAGGTGTGCACCGTTACGTAATAACTCCGGGGGAGTCTTTATGGTCTACATTCTACCTATTAATGAATGATGTAGAGGACATCATAACAATTGCTGAAGAGCTGGAAGAAGATAATTATAAAGCTATTGCTTTGGTTTACAAATCCTGGGCTTATTCTATTCTGACAGATCTTTACGGTGATATCCCATATTCTGAAGCCACAAATGCTATCGATGGGAATTTCACCCCTTCATTTGATGAACAAAAATTAATATATGAAGATTTATTAAGTAATTTAGTTTTAGCCAATAGCTTATTTGATGAAACTAAAGGCCTTACTTATGGAGGCGATTTGTTATATGATGCCAATCAAGCCTCAGGAGGTTTAAACAGTGGGATTGTAAAATGGAAAAGGTTTTGCAATTCTCTCAGATTAAGACTTCTACTACGGATTTCTGGAAAAGATGGTGAAATTAACGTCAATGATCAAATAGCTGATATATTAAATAATCCTACGATTTATCCGGTTTTTGAAGGTAATTCTGATGAGGCTATTTTAATGTTTCCAGGCTCCTTTCCTTATTTCAATCCTTATTACAATGCAAGAACACTAGGCTGGAGGGACGGAACCTACTTCACAATTTATTTTTTGGATAACTTAAATGCAATTGCAGACCCAAGAAGAGATGTTTGGGTAATTCCAATAGAGGTTGATGGAGAATTAATCAATCGAGGTATTGAAAGCGGTTATCCTGTAACAACGGAATACAATGTAGGAGCTAATTCAAGCTATAAGGATGAATTAAAAACTGATCCTAAACTAGGTATTATGATGACCTATTCTGAATTAGAGTTTATAAAGGCAGAGTTAGCTTTGAAAGGATTTTCTACTGGCGCATCTGTAAAAGATCACTACGAAGCAGGTATCAGGGCATCTATGATTCAGTGGGAAGCCCAAATGCCTGAAGATTATCTTCAACAAGATGGAGTAGCTTATCCTGATGCTGGTTCGGAAGAAGAACAATTGGAGCAAATTATTCAACAGAAATATTATGCTTTTACTTTTGTGGATTATCAGTCGTGGTTTGAAAAAAGAAGAACTGGATACCCTGTTTTACCAAGAGGTTCTGGTATACTCGAAGAAAGTAATTTTCCTTCTAGAATTCCTTACCCATCTTATTTACAGTCTCTCAATCCTCAAGGGTTGCAGGAGGCAGTAGGTAGAATCGGCGGAGATGATAGTAATTTTAAAGTATGGTGGGATCAAAAGTAATTGAAATTTAAAAAAAGATAAATGAAAAAGATATTTATATTTTTTACACTACTCAGTTCATTCAATCTATTTGGACAAAAAATAGAAACTGAGGATCTTAGGACTTTAATAGTATTTTTTGATGGATTAAGGCCTGATTATATTACTGAAGAACTTATGCCTAATTTATATTCCTTTTCTAAAAAGGGCATCATAGGGAATAAACATCATAGCGTATTTCCAACTGTTACGAGGGTTAATTCACCCTCGTATGCTACAGGATCTTATCCTAAAAGCCATGGAATAATGGGTAATTCAGTGTACTTTCCTGAAATAGAACCAAATAAGGCATTAAATACAGGTGAATATGAGGAATTAATGCAAATTAATGATTTTACACATGGGAAATTACTAACGGCTCAATCATTGGGTGAGGCTGTTCATCAAAAGGGTCATCATATGATGGTTTTTAGTTCTGGGTCTGCAGGTCAGGCATTTTTGCAAAACCATTCTATTAGTGGAGGTGCTATTGTTAATTCTCATATAATTGTACCAGAGGCACTAAAGGAATCTCTTACTGCGGAATTTGGGCCCTTACCGGAAAAGTCAAAGCCCAATTCCGCACAGCATCAATGGATGACTAAAGCCCTGATTAGCCGTGGCCTTAGATTGGACGGCCCATTGGTGAGTTCGATTTGGTATTCAGATCCTGATGGGACTGCTCATTCGGAAGGCATTGGATCTCCAGCCGCTATAGCAGCACTTCGTTTCGTAGACAAAGAGTTTGGAGATATCCTAAAAGCACTCAAAAGTAAAGGTTTAGATAAAAATTTTAATATAATTGTTTCTACCGATCACGGATTTGTAACCAATATTGGAAAAGTAAGTTTGTCGGAATTTCTTATTGAGGAAGGACTAAAAATGGATAGGGAAAGTGACGATATTGTAGTAGCTGGTGGAGCAATTCATTTGAAGGATAAAAGTAAAGCCAATATTGAGCAAGTAGTAAAAATATTACAACAGCAAGATTGGGTAGGTGCAGTTTTCACTAAGGCTGATGCTAAAGATAAAAATAGAGGCTTTATTGAGGGGACCTTGTCCTTTGAATCTATTCATTGGAATCACCCGCAACGGACTGCTGAAATTTTAATAAGTGTAAATTGGAATGATGAGGTGAATGAATACGGCTATGCCGGAGGTAGTATGTCGCGAGGCACAGCTGGTCATGGAGGCATAAGTCCTTATGAGGTGAATATTACGTTATTAGCGGCAGGTCCAAGTTTTAAGACTTCTTATGAAAGCGACCTGCCTAGTTCAAATGTGGATATTGTGCCTACCATTTTAAGTATTCATAATATTCCTATTCCTCAAACTGTTAATGGTAGGGTGCTATCTGAAATTTTAAAAGGCAATGATGCACAGCTTTTAAAGCCAAAGGTTGAGGTGCTTAGCGTAGACACAAAAACCGAAGAAGGTACCTATCTTCTTAATTTGCATAGGACAATTTATGGAGAGTATATTTATGTAGATTTCGCTAAAGTGCTACGAACTCAAACTCAAGCAAAATAAGAAACCCTTTAGCACTCTACTTAGTAGAATAGAGCATCCGTACTTGTTTGCTCTATTCTACATATTTTTTTTTATCTGCACTTAACTTATTTTCTCTACCTCACTCTCTAATTTCCACACGAGGTCTCCGTCTTCCTGTACAATATATAGTGCTTTATTATTTTTTTCACCTTTCCTAGTGACTTCATTCCCTTTTATAGTGCGGGTTACTTCCTTGTCAAAAGTTGACTTTACTTTTCCTTCAGCGGTTCCATTTCCCCACTTCCATTTTACTTTACTTCCTTCGGTTATCATAACTTTTTTACTACTATATACAATAAAATGGAGATAAAGTTGCGATTACTCGTTAGACTGACTGCACCTCATCTTTATCAGTCACTAACAAGCTTAATAGTCC
>JBBSPJ010000226.1:0-7340 GCA_038258905.1 Cytophagales bacterium | reverse complement strand
AGTTTCAGAATAGCCCCCCCACTTACTATTTCGATTAAAGAGATTGAAAAAGCCTGCAAAATCATTAACGCAGCTATCGAACAAACACATTCCTAATATGAATGCTCCCCTAAATACTTTAATACCAATTGAGAGGATTCATGAGGTGATTAACCTATTAAAGGAAAAATATGTATCTACTTTTGACCAGAAAAAGCATAGGATTAATTTTGAGCTAGAGGGGCATGAAGATTTTTATTTAAGATTACCACTACCCTACCCCTTTCGAGATCAAAATTTTGATCTCGAAGACTGTGAAACACCTTACATTATTTGCATTATACAATCAGGCAGTGCTGCATTGGCTTACTGTGAAGGTTTGCAGATTATTGAACACAAAGTTTTTAAGGCTTATATGGTGCGGAAGAAGCAAGGCATGAGTCAATTGAAATATTTAAAAACTAAGGGGAAGTCAAAAGCAGGCTCAAGAGTTAGATTAGGCAATACAGCTCATTTTTTTGAAGAGATAATAGAGAAGTTGAATGATTGGATGAGCTATTATGAAATTGAAAAAATAGCACTTAGTTTAAATAAGACACTTTACCCCTATCTTTTTAACAAGGAAAATGAAGTTTTAGATAAGAATGACGAACGCATTTATAAAATACCCAAACATATTGAGGAACCGTCTTTTGAAAATTTATTAAAAATTCATTCCTATCTGCTAAAAGGAGAGTTAATCTTCGATAAAAATTCTGAATTGCCACTCCAAGAAATTTTAAAAGAGTTGAACGAATGAAAATAATGTGCTGATATTTAAGCTCAAAGCATAATGAAGCAATAGCAATTCTATAGCAAAGCCTGTATTTTCGTTACATTAGTATAATTCACCCCTCCATCTAATAAATTTATTTTATTTTTCGGTTCACTGGAAATGATATATTGATGCATATTGTCATGAGAATCAATGGGTGCAATTTTAATGATCTCACCATAAGAAAAGGTATTTGAAAATGTTTTAATTACTATCAAATCACCCTTAAGTTCAAACTTAAATTTTTTGAAGTATGTGTCTTCTTTTAATTTAGTTAGAACATCATCTCTATTTAATTTAGAATCCACCACTCTTTTTTGTTTTGGGGAAAGATTTTCATCTGTAAAGTTTTTAAGGCCGTTTTTTCTTGCCTCTATAAAGTTAAAACTTACCATAATAAAAGTTAAGAAAATCGCTAAAAATAGAGAGTCAACAAAATTATCAATAATGCTTTTATCGTAGCGCGGTAAAACTTTATCCATCAAAAAGTTGCTAATTACAGTGAATGGGTACAATATAAGAAACATCTTCAAATAGACTTTAAACTTTGACATTTGTAGGTTTTTTTTTATAATTTTAATTGATATTGATACCTACTCATTGATAAAATCTGCTCGGCCTGAAGTTTATCTTTGATAGGTTTTGAACCTATTAAAATACTGATTTACCTAATAGATTTTTATCAACTATTTGTAAGATAATTCTTCTTTAAAAGTAATATAAATAGTTATAATATTATTGATTTTAACCATAGATAATCCAAAAATCACTGCCATATTTACACAAATCCGACTATATGACACTTTTTTACAATTGTAACTTAAAAACTTAAAAAAAGCATAAAAGTTCATAAATAGTCAATTGCAGGCAGATAGCCGACAACTCTACTCATACACTATTTAACATTATGTTTTTTAATTTGAAATAATAGCAATTATGCACAATGATTGCTTAAAATGATAAAGAATCAATAAAAAATATTTTATAAATAAATTTTACTTAACATTTAATTCTCTGGTAACATTGTTTTAATAGCATCGCATTGGATGCCTTTTAATGCTATTATCAAATTTAAATGTGTCACACTAACTTAATCAATACATGAAAGTACTAGTAATTGGAGCCGGTAATATGGGTTTAGCCTATGCGAAAGCACTTGTGAAATCAGAATTTCTTCAACAAGATAATCTCATGATTTCGGATACCAACAAAGAAAAAACAGAAGAATTAAAAAAAATAAGTCGTTTTGATGTATTCACCAATTTAGAAGATTGTATGCCACATGCTGATATAATATTTATAGCAGTAAAGCCATTTCATTGTGAAGAATTGTTTAAAAAAATTAAGCATCTTGTTTCGAAAGATCAATTAATAATTTCTATCATGGCGGGTATTACCATCCAAACTATAAAAGATGGTTTAGATGCTACTAAAGTAGTGCGTGCCATGCCAAACTTACCAGCACAAGTAGGTAAAGGTCTTACTTCATTCACTGCCTCTGATGAGGTTTCCCGTCTGGAACTCTCTACCGTTGAGAATTTACTCAATACTACTGGTAAGTCAGTGCGTTTAGATTCTGAAAACGATATTGATGCTTCAACAGGCATTTCAGGTAGTGGCCCGGCTTATGTTTTCTATTTTATGCAGTCTATGATGGATGCGGCTAAAAAAATGGGCTTCTCTGATCATGATTCAAAGGTGCTGGTTAGTCAGACTTTTGAAGGTGCTGTAGAGCTTTTCAACAAATCTGATATTTCCCCACAGACTTGGATGAACAGAGTAGCATCCAAAGGTGGCACAACTCGTGCCGCATTAGATTCGATGGAAGATAATAATATAAAACAACTAATTGAGGATGCTGCTTATGCTGCATTTAATAGAGCTGTTGAATTAGGGAAACAATAACAATTATAGATGGAATTTAAGAAAATTTACAAGAAAAGAATAGTTGTTAAGGTAGGTACAAATGTGATGACCAATAAGGATAATCGCATTGTAGTCCCTATTTTAAAGCGATTGGTTGATCAAATAGCACGTTTATACGAGGAAGATATTATGTGTATACTTATTTCCTCAGGTTCTGTAATTGCGGGGAAAGAAGTTTTAAACAATAATGATATAGAGGACACAACCATCCGTAGGCAGGTATATTCTGCAGTGGGGCAGCCCAGAATGATGCGCCACTATTATAGTATTTTCCATAATTATGGCATGCGTTGTGCTCAGGTTTTGGCCACCAAAAGAGATTTTGATATGGGGAAACATCGTGATAATATGTGTAATTGTTATGAAGGATTGATGAGTCAGGGAATTGTGCCGATTGCCAATGAAGATGACGCAGTTTCTTTGTCAATGTCCATGTTTAGTGATAATGATGAGTTGGCAAGTCTAGTAGCTGAATTAATTAAGGCGGATGCCCTTATTTTACTAACAGATACTGATGGCATTTATGATGGTCATCCTGATCATGATGATTCAAATGTTATCAGAACGGTAACTACAGATCAGGATGTGGAGAAATTTGTGCAGTCCTCCTCCAAAAAAGAAGGGGAAGGAAGAGGTGGCATGGAATCAAAAATTAATGTTGCCAAAAAGGCCGCTGCAAAAGACATTCCGACATACATTGCCAATGGCAAAAAAAATGAAGTTATTATAGATATTGTACACGGAAAAGACGTAGGAACAAGAATCTATCAAGAAGATTAACAGGACAGACAGTCTGTTAATTGACAGTTAATTATTTACAAAACTTAAAATTGAAATAGCAAAATGAAATTATTAAGTAGCGACATAAAGAATAAAGTTTTAGAATCTATGATAAAGCAGCTGGATCAAAACAGAGATCAGATTATAGCTGCCAATAAAAAAGATTTAGATGCTTTTGATCGAGAAGATCAGGCATTGTATGACCGCTTAGTCGTTAATGATGCCAAGGTGGATGACATGATTCAGGCAGTTAAAGAAGTAGCCTCGCAGGAAGATCCTGTAGGTGTTACCATCAGTGATGATATTTTGGAAAACGGCCTGAAAATCACCAATAAAACAGCACCATTCGGCACTATCATGATAATTTATGAGTCAAGGCCGGATGTAACTATTGAAGCAGCTGTCCTCGCCTTTAAAGCCAACAATAAAATATTGCTCAAAGGAGGCAAAGAAGCCCATAACAGCAATGAGGAATTGGTAAGTTGCTGGCATAATGCACTAAAAGAAAATGGGCTCGATGAAGATTGGATTCAATACCTGAAAATGGACAGAACAACCACTCAAGAGTTTTTGAGAAATCCGGATCAGCCATTAGACCTGATTGTACCAAGAGGTGGAGAAAGGCTGATAGAGTTTGTAAAACAGCATGCTAAATGTGCTGTATTAGTGAGTGGAAGAGGGAACAATTTTGCTTATGTAGCACCTGATGCTGACATGAATAAAGTAATACCTGTTTTGGTAAATGCAAAAACAGATAAAATATCAGGCTGCAATGCACTGGACAAAGTTTTAATTGATAAAAACAGAGAAGATTTTGAGGAGGTCACTAAACAAATAGTTACTGCTTTACAGGATAAAGGAGTTGAAGTGCATGGAACAGATGATATCATCCAACACACTGCTAATGTTATAAAGACAGCTGAAGATTCAGTTTGGTTTGAAGAGTTTTTAGCTATGAAAGCGGCCGTTAGCACTGTTGATGGCTTAGATGATGCTATTCAGAAAATCAATCACTATTCTGGAGGACATTCTAATATTATACTTACAGAAAATAATGAAGATGCATTGACTTTTATGGAGCAAATTGACAGTGCAGCTGTTTATCATAATGCTTCCACACGTTTTACCGATGGTGGCCAAATGGGTGTAGGAGCTGAGTTAGCAATTAGTACGGATAAGCTTCACCACAGAGGGCCATTAGGCTTAAAGCAATTAGTGACCAACAAGTATTATGTACTGGGTAATGGGCAAATTAGGAAATAACCCTTAGTGTATTTTAACAAAAATAATGATAAAAATAAAGCCTCGGATAATTTCCGGGGCTTTTTAAATAGGGCTTATGTGTAGTACTAAAATAGCGTTACGCAAAAAGTAACCTTATAAGATAAAAAGAACAAAATCATTTATATCTACTTGAAAATCAGTAGAAAATGACAAGATTTTGTGTAATCTAATTTTAGAATCCAAATAGTATAATAAAATTTTCTTACTCCTCTCTGGCAGTTAATCCAACTGGAATTTTTAGATTGCCTTTATCGTACATATTAATATAGATATCCAGCGTATCTGTAGCTCCCAACCAGGTAATTTCATATCTATCAAGCATCCCGGAGTTCCCAAAAGCACCATTAGGCGTTTTAAAGGAACAGCAGCTTCCTCCTCTTACATACATTATTGTCTCACCATTAGGCCCAGTCAGAGCATTTAAAAATCTTCGCTCATTTAAAGGTCCACTATTGTCATTTACACCACCTACTTTTATAGGATTAGATTTCTTGTATCCATATGAACTGTCATCTGTAGTTTCTGTAATCAAAAAAGTGTTTTCATCCAGAAGCTGTAATTCTTTCGTTCTGGTATCTCCCGAATTACCTGATACTGCACAGCCTGTAAGAATTATTAAGCTTACTATAATGAATTTATTCATAGGTAACTTTCAGTTTAATTTATTTTAAATCAAATATAATCACCTTTTTCAAATCCCTAATTTAAGTAAGGCTTAAAATAGGCTGTTTTATCGGAGGCTAAGACAATTATTATTAAAATTAAATTGAAGATAGCAAAGAATAGTTGAGAGTAGCCAACCAATAGAGATAATAATCCGGAGGTGAAATCAGAACCAAAAATCATAAATTGTATGATATTAAATCCAAAACTTAATATGAGTATCGAAATAGCCAGTACATAAGAAAAAGGTCTTTTAATTATTAAGAATGTTCCTCCTATCATTTTCAAAATCGAAAATAGTAAACCAATATAACCAAAACGAACAAACCATTTAAGTGTGAATTCAGAAACATCTAAAAAATCGTATAATATAGTAGCTACATTATTGTACAACTTTCTCCTATCCGTTCTATTGACAGATGTCGCCTTCTTAATATCAATTTGCGTATAGGTGCTATCGCTATTGCGTATTCTGATATCCTTTGTTATACCATCCAGCGTTTCTTTTTGAAGGGCTATAATTGATGGGCTATTAATATATTGTAAATCGCTGATTATACCAAAACCACCCATGAGCAGCATGATAATTCCAACTACATAACCCCAGGAAGGTATTTTCATATTTGGTTATTTAATTACTTCTTAATCTACTTTTATTAGCTTTAATCAAGTTTCGAAAATAAAGTAAATACTGATTATAATTAAAATATATGTCTATTAATTATAAACTAATCGATAAGGCAAATAAGATCTTCTACGAAATTGTTAGGAATATGAAACCTATCGAAAATGAGCCATAAATCAATGCATTCTATCAGCTCTAACAGGTAGATTTTTCACAATTTCAGCCTCTCCTGCTAATAATTCTTGCCAGCGCGTTCGTACCTGCTCTTTAGGCATGTAAACTTCTGCTAATTCTATAAAATTTCGGTAATGACTTGCTTCTGAAACCATCAGCTCGTAATAAAAGGTTTTGAGTTCCAAATCTTCCAGATGCAAATGCAATTGTTTGAACCGCTCACAACTTCTTGCCTCAATTAAAGCATTGATTAATAATTTTTCCATTACCTGGTGGTTACGATTTCCACCTTTAATTTCCAGCTTTAGGAGCTGCATCACATATTCATCTTTCCTTGGGAAACCTAACTTATAACCCCGTTTATGTATTTGCTCTAATACTCGTTCAAAATGAGACCATTCTTCGGCCACAACGGGGGAAAGTACAGACACCATTTCTTCCATGTCAGGAAACAAACTGATCATACTAATACAAGAACTTGCAGCCTTTTGCTCACAATAAGCATGATCCACCAAAATATCTTCAATCTTTTTCTCAGCAATATTCACCCAGCGTGGGTCTGTTGGCAAATTAAGTCCTAAAGTAAATTTATTCATCTGTAAATTTTGGGAATCTAACCTTAAACTCAAGTCATTTTAATCAAAAAATGACCAGGAAACACCTATATCAACTACTCCCTCTTGCCCTGTATAAAACGGGGCTGTAAAATAACCTGGTGCATTTAATCCTGCATTAAAATGTCTGTATTTCACAAAAAAGCTAGCATTGCCTACTTTAAAACTACCATAAACATCTCCGAAGAAATGGGATGGTATTTCAAAATCATTTTGCAAAAAGAATTGTTGCGTAACCGGATCATAATCATCCGCAAAATAAGCAGATTTTGCATGAAGATCTATTCCTACCCTGTAGGTAAGTTTATCCTGATAGTCTCTCTCATAAAACAAGTTTACGGTTACAAAGTGTTCTGGAATTCGAAATAAATTGGCGTCCCCCCCTTCAATAGTAGTATATACATAATCAGTATTGATATTAAAATAGCCAAATCTACTTTTAACTTCAACACCAGGATGCAGCATAGTAGCAGCACCATTT
>JBBSPJ010000225.1:0-7363 GCA_038258905.1 Cytophagales bacterium | reverse complement strand
TTTTTTTAGTAAAAATGGATCTTGACTACTCATTTTAGCCAATACCTTATGACCAGATATTAAAACGGATAGAAAATCGTGAAATCCAACCAAAGGTATATTGCCTGCCATGATGATGGCAACTGTTTTATTACCAGCATCTCCTAAATTGTATGAGTTACTCCATTTAACAAGCTTTTCTTCTTCCAGCATATAACCTAATGCTGTAAGAGCACTAGCCACATTTTCACGAGTGAACCAATTATTGTAACCTGTAGCACGGAAATACCAGTCATCAATAGTTGCTTCGGGAATATTTTTTAATGCTTTTCCAAGTTGAACAAATGCATTTATGCGCTCCTGAAATTTCATACTGTTATTGAATTATGGATTTTTAAAAATGAAAAGGTAAAATTAACATAATAGACCTGACTAACCTAGAAGGATCAACCTGTCTTTTTGGTAAAGGATAAAGGGATGAATTATTAATTAGGGTTTGTTTAAGAATAATTTTTTTCAAAAAGATATTCATTATATCTGTTAAGCCGTGATTACGGGTAATAGCTTTTCAGCATCTGCAAGCTTTGTCAGTGTAATAATTTATATTCTTTGCCCTAATTAGGCTTGTTTTTTGAAATGCTTTCGGTAGGAGTAGGCTCCAGATCGTTATTAATTCTTTTTACCACTAAATCAATTTCAAGGGCTTCATCTACCATTTTTTCTATAAAAAAGTCGGCTTCTGGATCTTTTTCCAATTTATAAACATTGGCAAGCCCAAGAAGCCTGGCTACCGGACCCCTTAATTCATGCGCATTAGTGTAACTGTATTTTAATAGTATCTCGTTTTGGGTAGTTATTTTACTGGTTCTCTCTGCTACAATGCTTTCTAGTTCATTATTTACCTCACTAAGATGATCTTGAATTTGAAGAAGTTCTTCATTTTGAGCTTCTATTTCTTTGGCTTTCTCATTCAATTCAATGTTAGTTTCTCTTAAGTAATTATGAATTTTATCATAGTTATACTTTAGAATTCCAGAAGCATAAGTAATAATAAAGTACAGTACAGAATTAGTAATACCTGCTCTTATTAAATCTTTAGATTGTATAATGAAAATTGAGTTAAGGATAATAAAAACGAAAATATGCATGACCCACATTTTTTTACCTTTTAACATAACGGAATAGGTAAAACCAATCATAAGAACAATAGCTAGGCTGGTGGTTGAGTTGGGAAGCATGTATTTTTGATAGCTAATCATGATTAAAGCAACCAGCGTAATTAGAATAACTGCGAAATTTGGAAATCTTTCCTTTATTAGAAAGGAAATTAGCCCTGAAATTAATACAGCAATGGCGATGGCTATTCCCTGATAATTACTAGGAGAAAACAAGAGGTTGGATAATAAAATTAAAAAGACTCCTACAATGACAATTTGTAGAAGTCTTTTTAGGAAAAATTTCTCGATATTCTTTATTTGCATAGGTTAAAAACACCTTAAATTTAGATGAAGATAGGGGTTTTGGGAGTATAATCCTACTTAATTTTAACCCTTAAAAAAAATTAAAACTAGAATAATACCAATTCATAATCAATATAAATTCTAGAATTAATTATAGTATCTTCATTACTAGCATCAGACAATAAACCTGTGGAGTATCAAATTTTGATTTAAGTATTTAATAATACATTATTATTTTGTTACACAAACTTATTGTTTCTAACTTTGTTGTTATAACAACTTCTTTTTAAAAAATTGTTTCAGCTATGGCTATAATGATAACCGATGAATGTATTAACTGTGGAGCTTGCGAACCGGAATGCCCCAATACTGCTATTTATGAAGGTGGCATAGAGTGGAACTGGGCAGGTGGCACCTCACTTACTGACGAAGTAAAATTAGAAGAAGGTAAAGTGGTTGATGCCAATGAAATGCAGGATCCAATTTCGGATGAATTCTATTATATTGTTTCAGGAAAATGTACAGAATGTACAGGTTTTCATGAGGAGCCTCAATGTGCGGCTGTTTGCCCGGTAGATTGCTGTGTGGATGACCCTGATATGAGAGAAAGTGAAGAGACCTTGATGGGCAAAAAAGAGTGGATGCACCAAGAATAGTTAATTAAAAAAATATTTTTAAAAAAACTGTGCATTTTAGAGTGTACAGTTTTTTTTTGCGTTACTTTTTAAAATTCCTATATTTTGAATTTTATTGTTTATAAAATTAACCTTCAAGTATAATATTACAAAGCATTTTTTTAAGCTACAACCTATGGACTATCAAATGATTACCACCATTGTTATAATTATTATCGCAATGGTGCTTTTTGCCACAGAAACTATAAGAGTGGACGTAGTGGCAATTGGTATCATAGTAGTTTTAGTGATAACAGGTATTTTGGAACCAGAAGTAGGTTTTAAAGGTTTTTCTAATACAGCCACGCTGACTGTGGCTGCCATGTTCGTATTGAGTGGCGCATTAATTAAAGCAGGTATAATCGGTTTAATTGCCCCTCTTGTTACTAAGTTGTTCAATAAATCCTATAGTCTTTCAATACTTGGCATGAGTTTTAGTATTGGATTATTTTCAGCTTTTATAAATAACACACCGGTTGTAGCCACATTTATCCCGATTGTATCTAGCGCAGCTAAAAAAATTAAGCAAAGCTCTACAAAATATCTTATCCCTCTTTCCTATGCTGCAATTTTTGGAGGAGCCTGTACTTTAATTGGTACTTCTACCAATTTATTAGTAGCCGGTATTGCTAGAGACAATGGGATAAACACCTTGAAGTTATTTACCATGGCTCCCATTGGTTTGGCTAGTGCCGCAGTAGGAATTCTTTATTTAACTTTTATTGGGAAATGGCTTTTACCTAAAGAGTCAAAATCAAAGCCTTTACAGGATGAAGACGAAATAAAGGAATTTTTAACGGAGGTCGAGATAAAAGAATTGCCTGACCAGAAAGACACAGCCATTACCCTAAAAGAATTGTTTCAAGAAAAAGATATTTCTGTTAGAGTAAGACAAATTAAAAGAGGTGACAAAACTATAAATGAACCAGTTCCCACTACATTATTGGAGACAGGAGATATTTTATTAATTGAAGGAAATATTGAAAAAGTAAAAAAAATTGTTGCAGATGAACATCTTGAAATCTTAAAATCAATTAAGGATAAAAATTTCCCAGAAGAAGAAACTAAACTTATGGAAATAGTTATACTTCCTGGTGCTGAGATGGCAGAACAGAAATTGAAAGATATTAATTTTTTAAGAAGATATCAATCTAATGTTTTAGCGATAAGACACAGGGGTAGTAGAAGCTATAGAAATTTAGCTGATCAGCGTCTTAAAGTAGGGGATGTGCTTTTACTACAAACCAATGATAGTGGGTATAAACTTTTAAAGAATTCAGAAAACAGACCATACCCTTCATTTATATCAGTAAATGAAAGTGCATTGGTCAGTACCAATAAAAGGGATTTAACCATAGTGGCTATTGTTTTAATCAGCACCATCCTATTAGCAACACTTAATATTTTACCAATTGTTGTAGCAGCATGGGCTGGTGTAGTGGTTTTAGCAGTAACTAAGGTATTTAATATGACTGATGCCTACCGTTCAATAGATTGGCAAGTAATTTTTTTATTGGCAGGATCTTTAAGTTTGGGAGAGGCGATGACTAGAACTGGTATCTCAGAGTTAATTGCCAATCAATTATTTTCACTAACACAGGGTACGTTTGGTCCTATCATTGTGATTGCTGTGGTGTATTTAATCACTTCTGCTTTAACTGAAATCATGTCGAATAATGCTGCTGTAGCATTGATAGCACCAATTGCCATTGCATTAAGCAGCTCCATGGGTGTTGACCCAACTGGCTTGTTAATTGCTGTGATGATGGCAGGTAGTGCAAGTTTTATGACACCTATTGGTTATCAAACCAATACGATGGTTTATAGTGCAGGGAATTATGAATTTAAGGATTTTATTAAAATAGGAACTCCTTTAAATCTAATCTTTTGGATCATTTCATCCCTCTTAATTCCAGTATTATACCCCCTTGTATGAAAGAGTTTTAGTAGCAACAACTTTTGAGAGCACCGCTTTATGAGCCTCAATTTTGAGAAGGTAAACTTATTAACCATTCCTTTACTTATTCTTAACATTTATCAAAAAAATTGTTGAAACACTTACCATCTTCATTAGATTTGCACAATTAGCGGATTGGTCATTATGGATAAAAATCAGGTACAGCAAAAAATAGCTGAATTAAGTACAAAACTTCAACATTATAATTACAGATATTATCAGGAAAGCATTTCTGAAATTAGTGATTATGACTTTGATATGCTTTTGAAGGAACTTATCAAGCTTGAAGAACAGCATCCTGAATTTAAATCTGCTGACTCCCCAAGTCAGAGAGTAGGAGGTACCATCACCAAACAATTTGAAACAGTAGAACATAAAATTCCTATGCTTTCTTTAGGAAATACTTACTCTAAAGAAGAGTTGGAAGATTTTGATAAACGTGTATCTAAAGGGCTTGAAGGCGAAGATTATGAATATTTCTGTGAACTTAAATTTGATGGAGTAGCTATAAGTCTACACTATGAAAATGGCATTTTAGTACGAGGCATTACCCGTGGTGATGGCACCAAAGGAGATGATATTACACACAATGCCAGAACAATAAGAACCATTCCTTTGAGGGTGCGTGGTGATGATTTTCCTGCTTACTTTGAGGCGCGTGGAGAAGTATTTCTTCCGAGGGAGGTTTTTAATGAAATAAACAGGGAAAGGGAAGAAAATGGAGAAGCATTACTGGCCAATCCCAGAAATGCAGCATCCGGCACCTTAAAAATGCAGGATTCCGGAATTGTAGCTAAAAGAAAATTAGATTGCTATTTATATTCCTACACGGGAGAAGATTTGCCAATCGACTCACATGAAGAGGGGATTAAGCAATTGGAGAAATTTGGATTTAATGTATCTCAAACTTACAGAAAATGTAAAAATGTAGCAGAAGTATTCGCTTTTATTAATGAGTGGGAAAAAAATAGAGTTACTTTACCTTTGGATATTGATGGGATTGTAATAAAAGTAAATAGTATTCAGCAACAACAGGAATTGGGCTTTACAGCTAAAAGTCCTCGGTGGGCTATTTCTTATAAATATAAAGCAGAAAGCAGCACCACCATTTTAAAAGAAATTACCTATCAGGTAGGTAGAACAGGGGCAGTAACTCCTGTTGCTAATTTAGAGCCTGTATTATTGGCTGGCACTACTGTAAAAAGAGCTTCTTTACATAATGCCAATGAAATTGCTAGGCTGGATTTAAGAGTGGGAGATACCGTTCATGTAGAAAAAGGGGGGGAAATAATACCGAAGGTAACAGCAGTAGATTTATCAAAAAGAGATCCAGGCAGTGAGCCTGTCACTTATTTAACCGCTTGTCCGGAATGTGGTACAGAATTGATAAGAGCAGAGGGAGAAGCCGTTCATTATTGCCCAAATACAAAGGGCTGCCCTCCCCAAATAAAAGGAAACATTGCTCATTATATTCAAAGAAAAGCCGCTGATATTGACTCATTAGGCGAAAGAACCATACACCTCTTGTACGAAAAGGACCTGGTTAAAAATATCGCAGACTTATATGAGCTACAATATGAAGATGTTTATGAACTTGATGGTTTTAAGGTTCTCAGCTCCCATAATTTACTAAAAGGTATTGAAGCTTCTAAAAAAATTCCTTTTGAAAATATCCTCTTTGGGCTGGGCATTCGTTTTGTAGGTAAAACGGTGGCAGAAAAGTTATCGGAGCATTTCAAAAATATTGATAATTTGGCAGAAGTTTCTTATGAAGAGTTGATTGAAGTACCTGAAATAGGTGAAAGGATTGCTCAAAGTGTGGTAGCCTATTTTCAAGATCCGGATAGTAAATTACTCATCCATCGGTTAAAAAAGGCGGGTTTGCATTTTGAGATAATAGAAAAAAAGCAAATTAGCTTGGGTAATGCACTAGATGGAAAATCTTTGGTAGTTTCAGGGGTTTTTAATCATTTTGGTCGCGATGAAATTAAAGAAGTGATAAAGCAATACGGCGGAAAAGTAGTATCTGCTATTTCGGGAAAAGTAGATATCTTAGTGGCCGGAGATAATATGGGGCCTGCAAAAAAAGAAAAGGCCGAGAAACTAGGAGTGCAAATTATATCGGAAGACGAATTTCGAACCATGATAGAATAAATAAAAAAAGGTGATAAAAAATAAACTATTAAGGTACAGAATTGAAAGAGGGCAAAAACAAAATAGGTTTTTACATAAGGCCTATGAATATAAAAATTTAAAGAAAGTTGGCATCATCTTCTCAATCTTAGATCTTAAAAGACATGAAGCGGTTAAAAGATTTATCAAAACTTTAGAAGCAGATGGTATTGAGGTAAAAACTCTAGCTTATAAACCTAAAGACACTCAGAATTTCGAGTTTTATTTTGATTTTTTTGAAGATAAAGATTTTTCATTTTTTGGAGATGCAAAATCTCATCATGTTTTAACATTTTTAGAACAGAAACTAGAGTATCTATTTTGTTTGGATGAAGATTTAAACCTTTATATGCAATACTTGTTAGTGAAAGCTAAATCCACCACCAGAATTGGTGTCTATCAATCGGAACCGAAAACTGCCAGGTATTTTGAATTAATGGTAAAGCCACGAACCAATGGCGATACCAAATTATTAACAGAAGAGATTATCCATTATGTCCGAAAAATTTCAGGAAATGAATAAATTATTTACAGGGGTGGGGCCTGCTTTAATTACCCCTTTTAATGAAGATTTAAGTATCGATTTTGAAGGGTTCAAGAACCTATTAGAATATACGAAAAATGCCGACTACTGGGTAGTTCAAGGCACAACAGGTGAATCGACTACCACTACCCAAAATGAAAAAACAGAAATTTTAGCTTTTGTAAAAGCAAACAATCCTAACAATTTACCTTTGGTTTACGGTATGGGAGGCAATAACACACATGCTTTAATTGAAGCTATAAAAGGTACAGATTTAGCTGGTGTTTCAGCTTTGTTATCTGCCAGCCCACAGTACAATAAACCATCTCAAGAGGGAATATACCAACATTTTATAGCGGTTGCTGAAGCATCTCCAGTTCCGGTAATTCTATATAATGTACCAGGAAGAACCGCCTCCAACGTAAGTGCTGAAACAACCCTAAAGTTGGCTCAACATCCAAATATAATTGGTATAAAAGAAGCATCAGGCAATATGGAGCAGTGCATGAAAATTGCTGCTGAAAAGCCAATGGATTTTCTGTTAATTTCAGGCGATGATTTACTAACTACCTCATTAATAAGTTTAGGTGCAGTGGGA
>JBBSPJ010000224.1:0-7394 GCA_038258905.1 Cytophagales bacterium | reverse complement strand
TTACTTTTTCTTCTAATCTGGAATAATTTTAATCATACAAATCCTAATATAATTGATTTCTGTTCTTAGAAGGATATGAAAAGTGAGGCAATAAAAAAGGCCTATACATTAACGTATAGACCTTAATTGTGGAGCATATCGGAGTCGAACCGATGACCTCTTCACTGCCAGCGAAGCGCTCTAGCCAGCTGAGCTAATGCCCCAAAATTCAATTAATAATTGGCAATAAACAGTTAACAAAAACTAACTAACTGCTAAAGGTCTGCAAATCTAGGTAAAATTTTCATTTCTAAAAATATCTTCTCGCTTTTCTGAATTTCTTTGTATAATAATCGGTGTGTATATTGGTTTCAATTACTCCCAGACTAGAAGAAGCATGAATAAAACGTACATCATTTCTGCCTCTCACCTCAGTAACTAAACCTACGTGGGTGATTTTCCTTCTCCTTTTACTCATAGCAAAAAACACCAAATCTCCGGGCTTGAGTTTATTAAATTTTGCTTTACCCCCTCCTTTGCTTTGCATGGCAGAGGTACGAGGAATATCTAATCCCGCTGCTTTAAAACTTACAAATAATAATCCTGAGCAATCCATGCCCGCTCTGTTAACCCCACCCCATTTATAAGGTGTACCAATATAAGATCTGGCCGTTGTAATTACTTTATCTAACTGCTGTTCTCTTAACCTGGCTTTTTTGCTTGAAACACAACTTGTTAAAACAATTAATAGTAAAATAGAGATTATTAAAGTAGAGGGATAAAATTTATTACTTTTGTGTTGTTGCATCATTAATTAATATTACAAAATATTCATATGGAAACTGTTACAAATCAAAGCATTTTTGAACGAATAGCCAGTATAGTTAACAAAGAAAATGCATTTTTATTGGATGAGGATAAGTATAAATACTCTCATGATATGACGGAGGACTACTCATTTATGCCTGATTTGGTAGTAAAACCGAATACTCCTGAACAAATAAGTGATATTTTAAAATTATGTAATGAACACTTAATTCCAGTAACGCCCCGTGGCGGAGGAACAGGCTTGAGTGGAGGTGCTTTACCTACTAAAAGCGGAGTAGTTATTAGTATGGAGCGCTTTAACAAAATATTGGAAATTGATGAACTGAATCTCCAGGCCGTAGTTGAGCCCGGTGTAATTACTGAAGTATTTCAAAATGCAGTAAAAGAAAAGGGCTTATTTTATCCGCCGGATCCTTCCAGTAAAGGCACTTGCTTTTTAGGTGGCAACTTAGCAGAAAATGCAGGAGGCCCTAAAGCAGTTAAGTATGGCGTTACCCGCGATTATGTTTTAAACATGCAGGTGGTATTACCAACCGGGGATATTATCTGGACAGCCGCCAACGTATTAAAAAATAGTACAGGTTATAATCTCACTCAATTAATGTGCGGAAGCGAAGGTACTTTAGGGATTGTAACTAAAATTGTATTTAAATTAAAGCCTTTTCCTACCAAAGATGTAACCCTTTTAGCTCCATTTACCAGCAATGAAGAAGCTTGTCGCGCTATTGCTGCCATATTTAAAGCGGGAGTAGCTCCGTCAGGGGTTGAATTTATGGAGCGTGATGCCATCGAAAAAACCCAAAAATACCTTTTTGAGGAAATGGGACAAAAAGTAAATATTGATTTGCCTGATAACATTAAAGCACATTTATTAATTGAATTAGATGGCAATGACGATGAAGTTTTGATGAATGAGGCAGAGGTAATTTTAAATGTGCTGGAAGACTTTGATACCGGTGAAATATTATTTGCTGATAACCAATCTCGTAAAGATGAACTGTGGAAGCTAAGAAGGAATGTAAGCCCTGCAGTTAATGCCTATTCGCTCACTAAAGCTGAGGATGTGGTAGTACCCAGAAGTAATTTGCCCGCGCTAATAGTTTTTATTAAGGAAATTGGCTCAAAATATGGGTTCAATTCCGTTTGTTATGGTCATGCTGGAGATGGCAATCTTCATATCAATATTATGAAAGAGGAATTGAGTGATGCCTATTGGCATAAAGAAGTAAATGAAGGTATTGCTGAAATTTTCGAGGAAGTAGTGAAATTAGGTGGTACCTTATCAGGTGAACATGGCATTGGAATAGCTAAAAAGCCCTACATGCAAATGGCAATGGGCACAGTAAAGTTAGATTTGATGCGAGGCATAAAAAAAGTGTTTGATCCAAACGGAATATTAAATCCAGGAAAAATTTTCGAAGAATTAAAACAATAAAAGTAAAAATCCGTTTTCCGATAGTATTACTTTTAAAAGGTGTTAAAAATGAACCAGCAAATTTTACCTCATCTTAATATAGAGGTTAATTCTCTTATCTATCTGAAGGATCCTACCTCATCTGAATTAGGCAAGAAAATATTGTCTACCTCATTATTAATGATTGATGAAATGGGGATGGAGTGCTTTACCTTTAGAAAGCTGGCTAAATTGTTGAATACTACAGAGAGTTCTATTTATCGCTATTTTGAGAGCAAACACAAATTACTTCTCTATTTTTACAATTGGTATTGGGCCTTGATAGAATACAAGATTATTTTCCATACTAATAATATTGCCTCCCCAAGCAATAAGCTAAAAATAGCTGTTGGAGTATTATGCCATCCTCTGGAAGATGATGAAAATTATGATCTTTCATTACAAATTCTTAATAAAATTGTTATTTCCGAATCATCTAAGGCTTATTTTAGTAAAGAGGTAGATGAAGAAAATAAGTCTGGTTTTTTTCTTTCATTTAAGAAAGTAGCACGTCTAATGGTTGGGCTTATAACTGAAATTGATAAAAATCACATGTATGCACACACACTTGCTGCAACCTGTATGGAAGGTATTTTACATCAGCAATATTTTGCTCAACATTTACCTTCCTTATCCGACTTTAATGGAGATAGTGAAAAGCTGACAGAAATATTTTATCAAATGATAATTAACAATCTGAATCAAAACTAATAATGGCAGGAAATTCTAATATACACCCATTTAAAAGGTTCATTAATTTACTCAAGCCTGAAAGGAAGTTAGTTTATACCATTTATATATATGCTGTTTTTGCAGGCTTGGTAAGTCTTACCCTACCCTTAGGTATTCAGGCCATTATTAATTTGATCACTGGTGGTCAACCTACAACCTCTTGGATACTTTTGGTGGTCTTAGTAATTATAGGGGTTGTTGTATATGGAATTCTACAGGTTAAACAGATCTCAATTAATGAAACCTTACAACAAAAGATTTTTAATAGTGCTTCCTTCGAATTTGCATATAGAATTCCTAGGTTAAAACTTTCTGATACTGACAAATCCTATTTACCGGAATTAATTAACCGGTTTTTTGATACAATGAATATTCAAAAAGGACTATCAAAAATTCTAATTGATTTCTCTGCTGCTTTCTTTCAAATATTTTTTGGTTTAGCACTTATATCATTTTATCATCCGTTTTTCATTCTATTTTCTATATTCTTAGTAATCTTAGTTGTATTAATTGTTAGATATTCATTCCCAAATGGCTTAAAAACCAGTATGGTTGAGTCCACCCATAAATATAAAACTGCTAACTGGCTGGAAGAATTAGCCAGAAACGTAGAGACTTTTAAAATGGCTGGGGAGTCGAGATTGGCTCTTGAAAAGAATGATGAAAATACTGAAAATTATATACAGGCAAGAAGAGATCACTTTAGTATTTTAAAAAATCAGTATACTTTATTAATCATTTTTAAAGCGGTAGTAGCTGCAGGATTACTCTTAATTGGTGGTATTTTAGTTTTTGAACAGCAAATGAATATCGGACAGTTTGTAGCAGCAGAGATTATCATCATTTTGATTATTAACTCAGTAGAAAAAATGATTTATACCATCGAATCTATCTACGATGTGCTTACTGCAGTAGAAAAGTTAGCTGTAGTGACTGATTTACCTCTTGAACGAAATAATGAAAAAGGCAGGAATACGAATGACAAGCCAGGCTTAAAGATTAAATTAAAGGACTTGAGTTTGGTTGATAAGGATTCTGGCCATAGGTTTTTAAATGGGGTTAATTTAGAAATTCAACCAGGTGAAAAAGTTTGCATCACAGGACCATCTAATGCAGGCAAAACAATTATGCTACAGTTAATTTCCGGATGGTTTGAAGCTTATGAAGGTAATATATTATTTGATGATATAGCACTGCGCGACTTAAATTTAACTCATTTGCGTAGTCATATTGGAGATTGTATGTCTAAAGAAGGTATCTTCATGGGAACAATAGCTGAAAACATTATGATTGGAGACCATACTGCTTCCTTTGAAGAAATGCAAAAGGCAAGTGAAATTACTGGTTTAAAAGATTATCTGGAAACAGAAGCTCATGGATATCATAAGATGTTATATCCAGGAGATAAAATATTTCCAAAAAGCGCAAAACAAAGAATACTCTGGACCAGGGGTATTGTTGGAGGTAAATCACTTATTTTATGGGAGGATATTTATGGACGCATTTCTTTTAACGAAAAACTGAAATTTGTAGACTATTTAACTTCAAAAGACAATCCTAAAACGGTATTGATGGTAAGTAAAGATATTCAATTTTTAAGTAAATGTGACAGGGCAATTGGGATGGAAAATGGTAGAATTGTACATGACATCCCGGGAGCTGAGGCAAAAAACAATAGTTGGTTTCAAGAAATCTGCGTAAATAGATATGCTTAATATTAGTCCAAATTCCGTTAAAGATCGAATAAACCCTAAGGAGTACAGGTCCTTTGGTTTATTTAAGGAAGGTGCGCCCGACCAACTTTTCAAAAGGTTGCTGATAACCCTTTTCGTAAGCTTTGTATTGATCTCGTTTCTTCCCTGGACGCAAAATGTGAGAAGCCCTGGTAGTGTCACCGCTTTATCTCCTTCCAAAAGACCACAGGACATCAATTCCTTAATTGATGGTAGAATAGAAGAGTGGTTTGTAAGCGAGGGTGACAAAGTACAAAAAGGTGATACTATTCTATTTATTTCGGAGATAAAAGATGCCTACTTTGATCCCCGGCTTATTGAAAGAACACAGGAGCAATTATCCGCAAAAAGACAGTCTTTAGAATTTTACGAGAGTAAAATTGAGGCCCTAGATGATCAGATAAATGCCATAGAACGTAATAGAAGATTAAAACAGGAACAAGCTCGCAATTTGATTAAACAGGCAGAACTACAAATACAGGCTGATAGCATTGATTATCAGGCTGCCATTACTAATCTTGAAATTGCTGAATACCAGTATACACGACAAGAAGAATTATATAAAGAAGGTTTGAAATCTCTAACAGATTTAGAAACCCGAAAACTGAAGGTGCAGGAAACATTAGCCAAAAAGATAAGCGCAGAAAGCAAACTATTAAGTAGCAGAAACAAATTTCTTAATGCTCAAATTGAGCTAAATTCAGTTTTTAATGATTTTACAGATAAATTACAGAAAGCACTTTCCGAGCAATTTTCTACCCGTTCCATGTTACAGGATGCCAGAACAGAAGTTGTTAAGATGGAAAATCAATTGACCAACTATCAGGTAAGAGCCGGTTTTTACTATGTTACCGCTCCTCAGACAGGTTTTATAACAGAGGCAGTTAGCACTGGTATTGGCGAAAATATAAAAGCAGGAGACCCTTTAATTACAATAATGCCAGATGATGTAGATTTTGCGGTGGAAATGTTCGTGGAGCCCATGGATTTACCTTTAATGAATGTAGGTAATAAAATCAGAATCATTTTTGATGGTTGGCCCTCTATTGTTTTTTCTGGCTGGCCTATTATAACCTACGGAACCTTCGGTGGGGAAGTAGTAGCAATAGATAGATTTATAAGTCCTAATGGGAAATATAGAATGTTGGTAAAGCAAGATCCTGATCAGCCTGAATGGCCAGATGCTATTAGAGTGGGTAGTGGTGCCAATACCCTGGCTCTATTAAATGATGTTCCTATATGGTATGAGTTATGGAGGAGAATAAACGGTTTCCCACCTGATTATTATAGCTCAATTAATTCTAATACTAAAATAGATTACGAAATAAAAGGTAAAGCAAAGAAATGAAAATACGAATTGCCATTTTATGCTTTTTTATTTGTTGGGGGGGCTTTCATATAAACCTCAGGTCGCAGGATCTTTCTGGTGATTTGAGTGAAAATGAGTTTCTCAGATTAGTACTCAATAATCACCCATTGGCTCAGCAAGCTCAAAATTTGCGAGAAATGGGAGACTTTGCTGTTTTAAAGGCCAGAGGTGGATTTGATCCCTTCTTATTCTCTGAAAATAAACAGAAATTTTACGACCAAAAAAACTACTATTTGTACAGTAACTCTGGATTGGAGTTACCAACAAGAACGGGGATTTCTTTCCAGGCTGGTTATGACTACACAGAAGGAGAATTCTTAAGCAGAGAAGGTACTTTGCCACCTAATGGCTTATGGTATGCCGGAGTTACAGTCCCTGTTTTGCAGGGTATGTTCATTGATGAAAGAAGGGCGGCTTTACAGCAATCTTTTGTACAAAGGCAAAATTTTGACAATGAAGCAAGATTATTACTTAACGATATTTTACTGGATGCAAGTAGGAATTATTGGCAATGGGTTCAATTTAAAAATCAGAAATTGGTAATTGAAGAGGCTATTATATTAGCTGAAGATAACCTTAATAACTTTATTATTGCTTATCAGCAAGGTGACAAACCCGCTATTGATACATTAGAAGCCTCAATTCAACTGCAAAATTTATCTATACAAAATCAACAACTTGCCAACGACTTAGAGGTAGCCAGATTAAACCTTTTCACTTTTTTATGGCAAGAAGACCAACAGCCTGTACCGGAAGAGAACCTTATTCCAACGCCAATTAACTATGTTTCTAATTTCTATGTTGACAGCCTAAGAACTACTCTCCCAATTTTCATTCAGGATCACCCTATTATTCAAACCTATGAGTTGAAGATGCAAAAATTGAGAATTGACAACAGGCTTTTAAGAGAAAAAATGAAACCTAAGTTAGATTTGAAATATAATGTACTGCAAAATCCTAATAATGATATTAGCGAAGTTAGAGGCCTTGATAATTATAACTGGGGTTTAAAATTTAGTGTTCCGTTGTTATTAAGATCAGAAAGAGGTTCACTGCGGATAAATGAATTAAATGTGGAGAACACGAACTATCAGGTACAGCAAAAGCGATTGGAAATACTCAACAAAGCGCGGCAGTACGAAAATACATTCCAAAATATTTCAATTCAATTGGACAGCTATGAGAAAATTGTTATCCAGTATCAACAATTACTGGAAGCTGAATTGAGGAAATTTGATATGGGTGAAAGTAGCATTTTCCTCATCAACTCAAGGCAATTGAGCTTGGTAAATGCTCAGCT
>JBBSPJ010000223.1:0-7404 GCA_038258905.1 Cytophagales bacterium | reverse complement strand
AATCGGTTCATGCTACGCCCCATACGCCTACTCATTTGCCTGGGCTGAATACCTTTGGATCTGTCTGAATTGGATTGCTGGTCCCTTTTGTGACCGTCTTGTGAGGAATCTTTTGGCTGAAATGGCATTTGGTTTCTTTTATTGGATGTTTAATAATACTAATGTAATTGATAATTTTTTTAATTACAATTAAAATCAAAAAACACCTATAGTCAAAAGTGAAAGATATATTCAATTAACATTATTATTGTCCTCTACTTCTTTTTGTTAATTTAAGGTTTCTACCACGCTGTTTACTAATAATTTGTTGAGGATGCGGTGATTGGAATCTTTAAGAATAATACCAAGTTAAATTATTTTGGCCTCTCTTATAATGATCTTTTTTGGGATAAATGATCTTTAGGCAGGCGCAGATTTATATTGGAAATAGAGCTGGGCTGCTGAGGGTTTCTAAAATTCTACTTCTATAGCTTCATTAATGTTATAAAGTACTAATTGATCTTGCAATTCATATTCAGTGCCATCTACATTGATTTTAACAGTATCGCCCACTTTAAAAACACTTATTTTACGTTTATGAAGAAGTTTTCGGTGTCTGAGGCTAGTAGTTGAATATTTTTTGATAGGCAATACTCACCCGACAATAAGTCGATCGTACAAAGTATAAGTTTGCTCCTTTTTTTTAAATATTCTGTTGCTAAAATTATGACCTTCTTTTAGATTATAATATTAGCCTTATGTCTTGTGCCTAATACCAAATGGTCTGAAGATAAAAGCTGTTTCATAAAACAAAGCTATTACTTTTCAATATTTTGCAAATTATCCATTTTCACCTCCAGATATTTTATTCCACCTGCCTGACTTGCGAACAATATTTTTAGTGTTTCCTGATCAGCTTTGAATACAAATTGTGAAGTTTTAAAATTAAAACTTGTATTTATGAAATTAGGTACATCATTAAATAATTCACTATCAGTACTTAACAATATTTTCTTCACTTTAGAATTGCTGTTGTTAAGTATTAAGCCTCCCTTTTCATAAGAAGTTGTAAGATACAAGGTGTCATTTATTCTCAACCTGTTTTGTTTGCGATCCATTCCTTCTGACCTTAGCTCATTCGCACTTAATGGTAATAGTTGTCTATAATCTGAAGCACTATCTTTTAGCAGCCAATTTTTACCAAAATCTGCAGAGATGTAAAACCAATAGTATTGATTAACGAGTGTATTATTTCTAAAGACCTGAATAGCGCTTACCTGATTGGGCTGCAGTTCATCTTGAAGTATAGTTATAATTTCTGGCCTGTGTACCCCATTCATTCTTTTTGAAGCTGTATTATATTCAAGATGTAATAAATGACCGCTATTGAGATTTATAAAAGTTGAATCCAAAAATTTTTGCATTCTGTGGAAAGATGCCAAGTTATATAGGCTATCCAAAACACTTTTATTCATTTTCTGTGGTGGCGCTGAAAATACTAAATCACTAAACATATAAGCAGATTTGGCATTCTGTGTTTTCTTAAGAATAAAAAGTAAACTATCAGGGGCGGTTTGAAGCATAGTTACAAAGTTTACTGAATCCGGAACGATTATCTTGTCCCATCTTGTATTTTGAGTTGTTCTTATGTAAAACGATTCGCTATCATTACATATAATATCTCCTTTACGACCAAATTTAAACTGATAGCAATTGTCCGGAGCATCAACAATTGCCCAATTCAAACCTTTATCAGTAGTAATATAAGCTCGATTTGTACATTGCAATAACCAGACGTTGCTATCTGTAGGAGATATATAATAATCTGTTATTTGTTCACCAATTAGGCCAGAGTTTCTGTTCTCAATATAAATCCTACTCGGTTCACCATCTTTTTTAACACAGCTATTGAGCAAGAATATGAGGAAAGTAAATAAAAATGACTTAATAGAAAATGATAAAACCATTATAGCTAATTAATTAAAAGCGCACTTTAATAAGATTAAGCCCACTTACAGCATGCTTTCCATGTCTATTTGAACTTCTTCCCACTCGAGTTACTTTGTATTTGTAAACTGTTGCTTCACCTGAAGAATTAAACTTCAATTTAAAAGATTTAATATCCTTCACTTTTCCATTCATCATGGATATATATTCTGAAGGATGCACCCAGACCTCCATATTTTGAACATCTACATTTTCATAACTGAAATTGTAACCAGTGTATGAGCTATATAACCCTCCTGTTTCTCCAGGATGACTTTCTTTCATCTCCTTAATGGGGCCA
This sequence comes from Cytophagales bacterium, assembly GCA_038258905.1. Taxonomy (GTDB): domain Bacteria; phylum Bacteroidota; class Bacteroidia; order Cytophagales; family Cyclobacteriaceae; genus Marivirga. The sequence goes on along the minus strand of JBBSPJ010000223.1, from coordinate 5,138 downwards.
CTTATAGCCGAGTAATGATTATTTGTAACAATTTGTTTGTCATCCAGGAAATCCTTGAAAATGGAAGCATCATTAATATTAACCTTAAACCCTCTGTTGTCATTCAAATAGTCCGTTTCTGAGGCTTTAGCTATATTTTCATCAGTAGTATTGATAGAAAGGCCCAAATGGCTAAGAGAGGAATTTAATGATCCAAAAGCAAATTCATTAGGATGTTTCAGTTCTTTTATAAACTCACTTTCACCTCCCATAGCATTTAATGCATGCTCTACTGTTGAAGTTCCATCTTTATTTTTATTTCCTTCTATTGAATCCCATGATTCACTGAACTGACTTTTAGTGATCTTACCTGAGTTAAGTACAATGCTTTTCAGCATTTGAGTTTTGGCTAGAGTTTGAATTGCTGAAAATGATTGGTTTGAAATTTCCTTTTGATATTCCGGAAATATTGCCCCCATTACTTCTTTGTAAAGAGAACTTTTAAGTGCTGCAATAATACCATGATCAAGCTTCTGTTCAGGATCATTTTTGAGCATCATCCCCATTTCCAATACAAGAGCATGTACAGCAAATGAAGTTTTATCCGACATAGTTCCAATATTCATTCTAATAGTTTCTTTAGCGCTACTTGGTTTTGTTTTAATGGTGCCGTTTACAGCCCTCATTGTAGTCAACCAGGGGCTTAGCATTTTCGATTGTCCAAAATCTTTAATTTTTTGAGCATATGCAGGAATTTTAATAGATTTAATTTTAAGACCATCTCCTACTTGCTTTTGAAGGCGAGCCATCATATTTGCTTCTGCAGAAGTTACACTTGCCGCAGCGATAGGGGCCCATGCACCAATAATTGAAACAAAAGCAATCAAACAAGCTCTGATCATTTGTTCCTTTTCATGCTGTTCGTTCATAGATTTTTGGATAGCTTCAATTGCAGAAATCTGGCCATTCTTAATCTGATCATAAATCTTAATCAAATCAATATTAATAGACTGAATTAAGTTTTCAGCAAAATTTACCTCACCATAAGCTTTTTGGAAATAGCTATCAGAAGATTCAATGGCCTTTGACTTATCTGAAACAGGATCGTAATTGTATTTTTTATTGGAATCTCCTAGAGCTCGTCCATGCAAATCACTTAGGATTTTAGAATCATCATCTGCCTTCTGAACCACCCCACTCTCGCTCTTCTTCTGCACAACAGCCTGCTCGCCACCAGCCGCCTTTTTGCCCATTACATCAGCTTCCTGTTCTAATGCAGGATCATCATTTACGGGAGCGCCCTTAGCTTGTGTAGTGGCTTTTACCCTGCCTTGCTTTTGCTGCACTACATGGGTTAGCTCATGGCCAATCAACTCCTGACCTTCAGTGCTATGTGGTTTGTAATTACCCGGCGCAAAATGGATTTTGTCACCCTGAGTGAAAGCCTGAGCTCCCATTTGGGTAGCTTCATCAGAATCTTTTGTCACTTTTACATCAGAAAAATCTTCCTGAAAAGCATTTTCCATTTTGGCCTGTACGGTTCCGTCTAAACTATTGCTATCTGATGCTTTCGACTCAACCCTTGGCCCAAATCGGTTCATACTACGCCCCATGCCCCTACTCATTTGCCTGGGCTGAACACCTTGTGATCTGTCTGGATTGGATTGCTGGCCTTTTTTATGACCATCTTGTGAGGGATCTATTGGTTGAAATGGCATGTTACATTGTTCTTATTAATTTAAGTCAATACCAAAGTAATGGTAAGAAACCGTAAAATCAAAATCTATTATGACTCCAATACTATGAAGTTTAATGTTTTCAGCTTTATTTCGCCAATATTTCTCCAATTTGGATAAGGTTTTGGCTGGCGGTTTTTCTATTATTAGTGTATCTAAAAATGAATGCCCCCAACTGCTCCATTTATAAAAAGAACACAGCAGGATATATCTTTAAAAATATTGAATTGAAATAAGAAATGCAAGGTTTTAAGGAATTTAATGACGTAAGTATAGGAAAAATTAGATGGGTTTATAATTCAAACTATTCTAATTATTTAGGTCAGGTTGTCCTCAACTCACATTCAAGTTATAAATGAATCGCTAGCATTTATTGCCTGAATGTATGACTGGAATCATAGGTCTTTGAAGGATTACTGATGGCAGTGAGGTTCTTAATGTGATTTAGCTTTAGTGGTTAATTCAAATGCAGCCTTTTTTATGCCACCAGATTTGACGGCATAAAGTAGCTCAATTTTATCCTGTGATAATTGAGCTATTACAGAAAATTGATAATCTTCAAACTGGAATTTACCGATTTCGGAAACCAACTGTTTATCCTTACTAAGCCAAATGGTATCAGCAGATTGATTGTTTAAGATTAATAAAGCTTCATTCTTCCTAGCAAGCACTAGAGAATCATTCAATTGAATTTGATAGTGGTTAAAAATGGTTTCTCTGGGGTTTTGATATAACTCACTTTGATAAGCCTTATAATTCTTTTCAAGGACTGGCTGACGTAGAATCTGCCTCATACTTTGAGCACTATCGATCAGCTGCCACGATGCCCCAAAGTTCCTAGATTCATATAAGAAATATTGAACGAGTGCCTCCATATTATAAATACCAATTTGTATAGCAAATACTTTGTTAATGCTATCTTTATCTGGAATTAGCATTTCTATATAAGCTTTTTCTATACCATTCATTCGTTTTTTAGCTATTTCACTGGAGTCCTCTTTATACAACAGGTGGCCTCCGTTGATTAATACATAACTTGAATCATTGTACAAATCAAATTGGTACTTCCAGTGCCTGTATTTCAAGCTGCCTAATTTGTCTTTGTTCATTGGCACAATATCAGAAAAATCCAGTTGATAAGAGATATAATGTATTTCGGGATCTCGTTTATCTATAAGCCAATATATTAGTTCAGATGGTCCTGTTTTCAATAGATCTACTCTTAAAGAGTCGGGTAGTGAGTATGACTTCCATGCTTGGGTTCCCATTGCTTTTCTATAGATGGCTCCTTTATCAAACATAAGAACAGCTCCTTCAGAATCAAATTCCGGGTAATTGATCACATTTTCATGAGCAGGTTTTATTTCCTCCCAATCTACACCCTTATTATAGGTAATATAGGAGCGGTCACTACAAGGTAAGAGCCAGTTACTGCTATCCTTTGGATTGATAGAAAAGCCTATGATCTTATCACCTATTAAGCCTGTATTTTGAGCTGTTACAATTGGCTGATTACCTTTTTCATCAATTCTTGTTTTGCAACCCAACAATAAGAAGCAGCAAAAGCAGGAGGTTATGTAAAATGAGTTTTTAATCATCTGCTAAAATTTTACTTTAATATGATTAATACCATTCAATTGATATGTTCCATCAGAGCTGAAACTTCGTCCAGTTCTTGAGGCCTCTCTTTTGATTACATTAGCTTTGCCATTTGTTAAAAATTTCAGCGTAAATGAATTTATGTCTTTAATCTTTCCTCCAAGCATAGATGAATATTCCGATGGATGAATCCATACTCTCACATTTTCTATGGCGACATCATCATATTTGAACATATAGGTGGTAGCAGAATTGAATAATGCTGAATATTCGCTTGGATGTTCGTCCTTCATTTGCTTAATAGGGCCATCTGTAGGTGAATAATAATTATTTGTGATAATTTCTTTGTCTGCCAGAAAATCTTTGTAGGCCTTTTCGTTTTTTAGATTTAAATGGAACCCTCTGTTTTGGTCTAAAAAATTAGTTTCTTTCGCTTCCGTTTTTATTTCATCTGTGGTATTAATTTCTAAACCCATTTGGCTTAGCGTGGAATTCAAAGACGCAAACGCAAATTCATGAGGGTTTTTTAGCTGATCTGCTAATTTTTGTTCTCCTCCCAAAGCATTAAGTGCATGCTCAACCAAATCGGCACCTTCTTTATTTTTGTTTCCATTGATTGAAGGATCAGAAAAATAACTGCCCTTATCTATTTTGCCCCCATTAAGAATGATCTGAGTTAAAAACTCTCTTTTAGAGTGGTCAGCGATTCCTCTTATCGTAGTTTCGCCAAGGTATTGTGCATATTCAGGAAATATTGTAGTCAGGACTTCCGTTTCTATTCCTGCTTTTAACCTACCTAGAGCTACTCCATCGAGTTTTACTTTATTAGCATTTTTAAAATCTTGCGATATTTTTAATATTAAATGATGAATGCTGTATTGAGTAAGTCCATAAAGTTTAGTATTGATAGCTTCAATTTCATTTTTTACAGTTTCTGGTTTTCTTTTGATCATCGAATTAATGGATGAAATAGTAGACACTAAAGCAGGCCTTAAAGTTGATTCACCAAATGCTTTAATATTCTGTGCGAAAACAGGTATTTTAATATTGGTAATATTAATATTAGGGGCGTCTTTTAAAATCTTGGCTTTTATGTTCTGCTGGATGGCAGATACTGACCTGGAGGCCACTAAAGGTGCCCAAGCGTTTAAAATACCTATTGCGCCAAATAGGCAAGACCTAGCAAATTCCTGTTTAGCTAGTTTATCGTTTATGGAGGATTGCATTTCACTTATTGCGCTTTGTTGACCATTATTAATATTGTCATAAATATCTCTAATATCAGATCTTAAGTTTTGAAGTATGTTTTCTGCAAAATTCGCCTCGTCAAAAGCATTAGAAAAATTTTCATCAGCAAGATCTTTTGCTATACTTTTAATTTCTTTCGGGCTATTTTCATAATCCTTTTTTTGATCTTTTGATCTTGCGCTTAGTTCATCTAAGATTTTATCGTCTTTATCTTTTTTCTGAACAACTGCTTGGCTACTTTTCCTCTGAACTACTGCCTTTGCCCCACTAGCCGCCTTTTTCCCCATCACATCTGCCTCTTTTTCGAGTGCAGAATCATCATTTATAGCCACACCCTTAGCTTGTGTAGTGGCTTTTACCCTGCCTTGCTTTTGCTGCACTACATGGGTAAGCTCATGACCGATCAACTCCTGACCTTCAGTGCTATGTGGTTTGTAATTTCCCGGAGCAAAATGGATTTTGTCACCCTGTGTGAAAGCCTGAGCTCCCATTTGAGTAGCTTCATCAGAGTCTTTTGTTACTTTTACATCAGAAAAATCTTCCTGAAAAGCATTTTCCATTTTGGCTTGTACAGTT
>JBBSPJ010000222.1:0-7407 GCA_038258905.1 Cytophagales bacterium | reverse complement strand
GTAAAAGAATCCAATATTAATTATTCTGAAGAATTAGCCAAAGAAGTGAGCTTTGTTACCAATGGGGATATCCATTTTGATGATATAGTGCAGGTTATCTTCAATGATGACGTGATAGAAGAAAGTGAAGTGGGAAGCTCAGCAGGTAATGTTTTTGATTTTAGTCCGAATGTAAAAGGAACTGCAGTTTGGGGTAGCAGAAGTGTACTTAAATTTATTCCTGAGAAAGGATTTCCTATTAGAGCACAGATTAATGGAACATTAGATTTACAAAAACTCAATCCAAAATTCAAAACAATTAACTTAGAAAAGCTTAAATTCTATTTGAATGTAATAGGCAGAGAAATTGCTTCTTTTGATGAAAACCTTGATTTGAAAGATAGAAATGACCCATCCATATTGTTATATAAAGGTACTATTCACTTCACCGAAAAAACGGATATAGAAGTTTTGAAAAAATCGGCTAGTTTAAAAGGCAAAAAATCATTAGATCTTAACTGGAGCAAAATTGATGATAAAACCTTTCAATTTGTAAGCAGTGATATAACCCGAACAGATTCAGAAATTAGCTATAATTTTGAAATTGATGCTTCTGATCTGGATTTGGAAAGTGATTATGCTACACAATTTATAATAGCTCCTCTGGAAGAAATGAAACCTACTACCTATCTGGCGGAAGAAGAGGGGAAAAGCCCAAGAGTAAGGGTGAAATTCTCTGATGAGTTGGACATGGAACAAAATATAGATGGCTTAATTGCCGTGAAGCCTAACGTAAAGTTTGAAGCCAAAAAACTAGGTAATGCCGTCATACTTGATGGTAATTTTAAATTCGGGGAAAACTATGAAATCACTATTCAGAAAGGATTAAGGAGTAAATGGGCTACAAAAACGGCAACCAGTTTTTCAGGAAAGGTTAGTTTTTCAAATATAGCTCCTCAATTAGAATTTGCTTCAGACGGAATTATTTTACCAAGCTCTAACAATAAAAAAATTCAGTTTTATACCACTAACCTTAAAAGAGTTCATTTAGAGGTTAAAAAGATATTTACCGAAAAAGTAGGGCAGTTTATTGATAATGAACAACTCACAAGTACTAAAAATAGAAAAACAGCTTTTAACGATAGCTATTCCAGCAGCGTAGGAGTTATAATTAAAAGCCAAAGCCTTGATTTAGGTGATGCAAAAAATGAATGGTTACTTAATGAATTCGACCTTTCAGAGCTTTTTGGCAAATATCAGGATGGTATTTACCTTATCAGAATAAACTTCACCCCCGAAGATTTAGCTATTTCTGTGGAGGGTGATCAACTCAGTTATATACAGGAAAAAGGTCAGGTTTATAAGCCGGTTTTCTTAAGTGATTTAGGGATGACCATAAAAATGAGCGACAATGACAGAAAAATATTTGTCAATGACATTGTTACTTCCAAGCCACTATCAAATGTCAGCGTTTCCTTACTGGATTATAATGGCGATGAAGTAGCCATCTCCAGAACCGATGGCAATGGTTTAGCCACTTTCAATGCTAAGAGATATTTCTATTACGTAGTGGCCAGAGATGGTAAAAGTATAAGTGCATTAAAGAAAGATGAAACCCAATGGAGCAGCTCAGGTTTTGATATTGGAGGTGTTTACGATTCTAAAAACAGCACCAAAGGGTATATTTATACAGAAAGAGGGGTTTACAGACCCGGAGACTCCATTCATGTGAGCTTAATTGTAAGGAATAAGGACAATACCTTCCCTCAGGACCACCCTGCCAACATTACCGTGCGAGATCCTGAATATAATATTGTGCATCAACAAACTTTAGTTCGCTCTACTGATGGATTTTATGTTTTCGGATTTAATACAGGAGAAAATGCCCCTACGGGAAATTACAGCATTGAAATAAAGGCTGGTGGCTCTTACTTCAGCAAAAATCTTAAAATAGAAACTGTTGTAGCAGAGAAATTAAAGGTGCTTGTTAAACCGGGGAAACGAGTTTACTCCTCAACTGACCAGTCGATCAATTACAGTATTGAAGCTAGCTACTTGTTTGGGGCTCCAGCAGCAAACTTAAAAACTGAAGTAGAGGTGGAAGTAATTCCTGCTACTAAAAGCTTTCCTAAATACAAGGATTTTAATTTCACACGTGCTGATTTAGAATACAAATCTTTCACCAAGAATATTTTAAAAGGAACCTTAAATTCCAGTGGTACTTTAGAAGCTAGCTGGGTGTTGCCTTCACTTGGTGCGGTGCCCTCTATTTTAAAGGTAAAACTTAATGCAAAAGTACTGGAGAAAGGCGGCATGCCTAATGAAGGATGGAATGTGGTGGATTTAGAGCCTTATCCGAATTTTGTTGGTATTCAGGATCCGAGCGGCTATGGTTATTATAAAACCGGAGAGGAAGTAAAGTTCCCTGTATTACTTTTAAATAGCAAAGGTGAAAAAGTTAACGGTAAAAATCTGAATTATAAGATATACCGAAACGATAAAAACTGGTGGTATCAATATGATAACAGAAGAAATTATCAGCTGAAATACAAGGAGGATAACAAAACTTATTTAGAAACAGAAGGCAGTATCACCACACAAAATAATAATAATTATATCAGCTTTAACCCTACTGCCAATGGCCAATATTTAATAGAAGTAAGTGATGGCGGTAATGGACATTTGGCTTCGTTATTCTTCAGTGCCTACCGCTACGGCTCTGTACCAGGCGGTGACCTAAACGAAGGAAACTTAGCTTTAAGAGCAAATAAGGATATTTATGCCCCGGGAGAAACAGCTAAAATTAAATTCCCCAATCCGCAACAAGGTCGTATTTTACTTACTGTGGAAAGAGGGAATGAAATGTTGAGCTGGAAGTGGATTACGCCTTCTGACAAAGATGGGGATGAAATAACAATAGATATTCCTGTGAAAAGAGACATGACTCCTAATGTGTATGCCACCGTATCGGTGATTCAGCCACACGATCAAACGGTAAACGACAGACCAATCCGTACTTTTGGGATTATTCCAATCAAAGTAGTTGATCCGGCAACTAAAAAACAATTTGAGATTAAGGCAGATAAAAATTTAGTGCCCAATAAGTCATTCGAGATTGAAATTAATACTATCGACCAAAAACCCACACAATTTAGCATTGCTGTGGTGGATGAAGGCTTACTAAGCCTTACACAATTTAAAACCCCACAACCATGGGATGAATTCTTCAAAAAAGTAGGGCTGTTTGTGGAAACTTATGACTTATACGGCCATGTAATCAGTGCCAATAAGAGTGATGTATTCCAGACTTTCTCTATTGGAGGGGATGCAGCATTAGATTACCGCGAATCACAAATTGATCCGGTTGATGGCAGCAAACGCTTTAAGCCGGTAAGTATGTTTAAAGGGCCGCTCATGACGGACTCCCGAGGCAGGGCTACCGTGAAATTTGAAATGCCTAATTATAATGGGGCTGTAAGAGTGATGGTAGTTGGTGCCAGCGGTAATAGCTATGGCAGCGCAGAGAAAACCATTCCGGTAAAATCTGATATCATTGTTCAACCTACCATCCCAAGGTTATTAAATCCGGGAGATGAATTTACTTTGCCTGTATCACTCTTTAAGATTAACCCGGATGTGAAAAACGCGCAATTTAAATTAGCAGTAGAAGGTCCTTTAGAAATAGTAGGCAATGCACAAGCCAATGTTGATTTCAGCAAAAAAGAGGAAGCTGACATCAGCTTTAAATTAAGGGTGAAGGAAGCTATAGGTCAGGCAAAAATTATTTTAACAGGAACTGCGGGCAACATTAAAATCAACAATGAAACAGATATTAAAGTGGTACCTACCTCCACCAGGATTTATGAGAAAAAGACTGAAAAACTAGCTAAAGGCAGCAGTATTAGCATCAATGTGCCTGAATTAGGGCTAGATGGTACCAATAACGCCACTTTAGATCTCAATATTTTCCCTAATATGGATTTCGACCACCGCCTAAAATGGTTAATTCGTTATCCTTATGGCTGTATTGAGCAAACCACCTCAGCAGTATTTCCTCAATTAATGTTGAAAGAAATGGGCTATTTTAAAAAGGATGAGCATGCAGAAATTGATAAAAACATCAATGATGGCATTAACAGGCTGCAACAGTTTATTCTGGGAAGTGGTGCTTTTTCTTACTGGCCGGGTTATCAGACGGCATCAGAATGGGGCTCTAACTATGCCACCCACTTTTTAGTAGAAGCTAAAAAAGCAGGGTATACTGTACCGGATTATTTGTACGACAATGCCATCAATTACCATACTTCTGAAGCAAGAAATCATCGAGGCCATTTAACCACCCGTGTGAACAGAGCCTTTATTCTGGCTTTGGCTAATAAAGCTTCCATTGGTGAAATGAATTTGCTAATGGAAAACGAATTGAGCAATATGAGCAATGCAGAAAAGTGGATGCTAGCGGCAGCCTATCATTTAGCAGGGGTCGAAAACGTTAAAAACACAATTCTAACTTCTGCCGGAACAGAAACAAAAGAATATGATCCGTTTTCTTATAATTTTGGCTCTAAGCACAGAGACAATGCCATCATTTTATATGCTGCTATCCTGATGGAAGACATGGAAACTGCCGAATTGATGGCTAAATCAGTGGCTGCTGCGCTTTCCGGAACAGATTATTTGAGCACTCAAAGTTCAGGCTATATGCTATTGGCCTTAGGTAAATACTTTGATAAAGCGGGCATATCTATGAAAGATGGTCAGGTAATTACAGGTAAAATTAAGTTAGCGAATGGAGAAACGATTGATTTTAATGAAAAAGGCAGGTTGACTTTAGCCCTAAAAGATAACTTCAATAAGAATGTAACCATTGAATTATCTGACGCTTCTAATGTAGACCAGATTTACGCAACGGTTTCTTATAATGGTGTGCCGTTGAAAGACCAAAGCACCAATATGAATAAAAACCTGGATTTGGAGGTAAAATGGTATGATAGCGAAGGAGCGGTGATTAATCCGCAGAATTTAAAACAAGGAGATACTTTCTACGGTAAATTTAGTGTGAAAAACACCAGTCCGGTTGACAATGTAAGTGAAATAGCCTTGGTGCAAATTTTCCCTTCAGGGTGGCAGATTGAAAATACGCGCTTAAACAATGAGCTCAATCCTGATTGGAGCAATAGTTGGAATCTGAACAAGGAAGAATACCTGGATTTGCGAGATGACCGTGCTATGTGGTTCTTTAGTTTAAACAGTAAAGAACCCAAGGATTTTATTATTAAACTCAATTGTGTAACAGCAGGAGAATTTTGGTTGCCGGGTACGCTTACAGAAGCCATGTACAATAACGACTTTAGAGCCACGAAAGAAGGTAAAAAGGTGATAGTAAATGCTTTTAAATAAGTAGTAGAACTTTTCCAAAGTTAAACTATTTTGAAAATGGAAGTACTTGATAAATGATAAATAGTGAGATATTAGCTAACCTAATATTTATTGCCGGGAGCGAATGGGGAGGTTTTTTTTGTAGCGTGGAGGCCAGCCAAAGGCTGGTCAGCCTCTGGCTGATATCTTTTTGTCTACTTTATAACAAGACAAGACCGCAGGCGTCTTTGACGCGTGAAAAGTCTCGCAGAGGCGCAATGGCGCAAAGTTTCCGCAAAGGATTTTTGCGGTCAGCCATTGGATGGTAATACTGCGATTACTTGATCCTCCCCATAGACTTTAGCATTATAGCTTTTGTATCGAAACAAAAAAAAGTAGAAGAGACTATGAGATGTATTTATTTTAAATTAAAGTTTCAATATTAAGCGAACTGTTTCTTACATGAACTTAATTAAATTAATGTGGAGTAAAAGTTATTTAGAATCAAGCAGGAATATAGATTTAGGAGCAAAGAAGTTAACCAATGAAGATAATGAAGGGCAAAAAACTAAAAAAATGGCATTGGACAGCAATTATTCTGCTGTCCCTTGCCATTATTTTTTTAGCCATCCCTCCTTCCTCCCCTTTATTCCCTGTTGATTATAGCACAGTAATTGAAGATGAGGACGGTCAGCTTTTAAATGTTTATCTTAACAAAAAAGAACAATGGCACTTCCCTCCCGGTAAAGATAGCATTCCTGAAAAATTGCAATCCGCAGTGATCAATTTTGAGGATGAGAGATTTCAACGACATATTGGAATTGACTTTCAAGCAATAGCCAGAGCCACCTATAATAACATTAGTGAAGGCAAAATTACCAGTGGGGCCAGCACCCTCACCATGCAGGTAGCTCGAATGCGAAATCCCAAAGAGCGGAATTATTTGAATAAATTCATTGAAGTAATAGATGCCCTCAAGATTGACTTACATTACAGTAAAGATGAAATATTGCATATTTATCTCAATCAGGCCCCATATGGAGGAAATGTGGTGGGCTACCGTACTGCTTCTTATAAATTTTTTGGTAAACAACCTCAACAACTCACCTGGGGCGAGGCCGCTACCCTTGCCGTATTGCCCAATGCACCGGGCTTAATCTATCCCAATAAAAAAGACCAAAGGCTATTGATTAAGCGCAATAGCCTGCTAAAAAAGCTTTTTGAGAAAGGCGTCATCCCACAACAAACCTACGAGCTGGCAAGCATAGAACCGGTACCCAATCACTTTATCTCTTTTGATTCGGAAGCACCACATTTGGCGCGTTGGTTAAAACAGCAAAACCCCGGTGAGTCACTAATTCAAACAACTATCAGCAAGAAAATACAGCAAAGCGCTAACCAGATAGCACAAAAGCACCAAAACATTCTGGAGCCCTATGGCATCCATAATCTTTCCATTTTAATAGCCGACACTAAAACCGGAGCTATAAAAGCCTATGTGGGCTCCCCCGACTTTTTTGATTTTGCCCATGGCGGGCAAGTAGACGGGGTGCAGGCGGCCAGATCCAGCGGATCTATTTTAAAACCTTTTTTATATGCCTTGAGTATGGATGAAGGCTTGATTTTACCGCAAACCCTCATTCGGGATTTACCAACTTACTTTGAGGGTTTTGCTCCTAATAATGCCAGTGAAAAGTTTTTGGGAGTAGCTTCTGCCAAGGAAGCATTGGTGAGTTCTTTAAATATTCCAGCGGTGCGGCTTCTCAACAGCTATGGGGTGTTTCAATTTTATGCAGTTTTAAAAAAAGCCGGTGTGAGCACTTTTTTCCGGTCTGCAGATGACTACGGCCTGCCCTTAATTTTGGGTGGCGCTGAAGTAAACATGTGGGATATGGTGGCACTTTATCGTGCATTAGCCAATGAAGGCGAAGTAAAACCTAATCAAATTCTGCAAAAAGACACTTTGACACAGAGCCAGCCTATCTTTAGTTCCGGTGCCTCTTTTCTAACACTTGAGATGTTGAAGGAATTGGTGAGGCCTGGCAGCGAATATTATTGGAGAAGCTTTAATCG
>JBBSPJ010000221.1:0-7439 GCA_038258905.1 Cytophagales bacterium | reverse complement strand
TATTACCCTGTAGGCTGGAAGGCATTTATTGATGGCGAACAGACAGAAATACTGAGAGCTAATTATGTGCTACGCGCCTTAAAGGTTCCTGAAGGAGAACATGAAATAATTTTTAAATTTGAGCCTGACTCTTATTATATTGGAAATAAAATAATGCTCGGGAGCTCTATTCTACTTATTCTTTTATTAATTGGAAGTATAGGGCATTATTTATTCAAAAAGGATTAACCAATGGTCTCCGTTATAGTCTGTACCTACAATAGAGCAAAATATTTACCAGCATGTTTAAAACATTTAGCTGAGCAAAGTGTCGATTACACAAACTACGAAGTTCTAATTGTAGATAATAACAGTACAGATAATACCGCTGAAATTTGTCATGATTTTATAGCTGAGAATGAGTCGCTCAATTTCTATTACTTTTTAGAGAACAATCAAGGACATACTTTTGCAAGAAATAGAGGTATTCTGGAGGCTGGAGGAGAAATTTTGAGTTTTATTGATGATGATGCTTTTGTAAAAAATGATTTCATTGAAAATATTGGCCAGTATTTTAACAGCCACAAGCCAATTATGGCTATAGGCGGTAAAATAATACCTGTTTATGAAACAGAAAAACCAAAATGGATGTCTAAATATCTTCTCACTTTGGTTTCTGCAATAGATCTAGGAGATAAGCCAAAAGCTTTTAAAGGAAATAAATTCCCTATTGGAGCCAATATGGCATTCAGAAAAGAAGTTTTTAATAAATACGGCCTTTTTAATACCGAATTAGGTCGTAGGGCCGATGGTTTAGAAGGTGGAGATGAAAAAGAAGTATTTTTAAGATTGAAAGATAATAATGAAGTAATTCACTATGTACCGAGTGTTTGTGTTGATCATATCATACCGGAAAAAAGAATACAAATACCCTATATAAAAGGACTTGGAATTGGCGTAGGAAGCAGTGAAATTAAAAGGTTGAAAGGAGCAGGATTTAATAAATGGATGAATAAAATAATTAGTGAATTTATAAAATTTGTAGCGACATTCATTTTGTTTATCGGTTATTGTTTACAACTAAAATTTAATGCTGCTTTAATGTTGGTTAAATTTAGAATCTGGGTAATAAAAGGAATGATACAAAAACAGCATCCGACCACTATATGAATATTTTTAAAACTCCCGTTCAAAGAGCATTTGAAAATATTTTCCTTACTGCTTTTTCAATTCTAAAACTCATTGTTTTGGTAAGGAAAAAGGGTGCAAAAATAACTGATTTTACCGATAAAAAACATTTTATACTATTAGGAAATGGGCCCTCATTAGTAGAAGAGCTAGATAAAATTATTGAAATTCCTAAGCAAGCTGAGGTAATCTGTGTCAACCATTTTCCTTCCACTGATCAATTTGAAGTGATAAAACCGAAATTTTATGTAACAGGTGCCCCGGATTTATGGCTAGATGACATTGATCAAAATTTTATTGAAAACAGTAATAAGCTATTTAAAAATATTGGTGAAAAAACCAATTGGGAATTTTACTTATTTATACCTTTTGAAGCCAAAAAACATAAAAGATGGCAGCAGCATTTAATTGAAAACCCGTTTGTGAAAATAAAATATTACAATAATAATGCTGTAGAAGGTTTAAAAAGCTTTAGTTATCTTTGCTACAGAAATCAGTTAGGCATGCCCAGGCCTCATAATGTAATGATTCCATGCTTAAGTTTGTGCATGCAGCCACATGTGAAAAATGTATTACTTTTGGGTGTGGGACATACCTGGCTAAGAGATTTAACAGTTACCCAAAATAATGAGGTATTGCTAAATCAAAAGCATTTTTACGATAAAGGCAAATCTGAAGCTAAACCTTTAGATAAAAGAGGTAAAGGAAGTAGAAATCTGTATGAAGTGCTTAGTAAATTCACATTAGCCTTTTATGGCTATTTTATCATAAAAGAATATGCTGAAAGCCTAAATATGAAAATTTATAATGGAACAGAAGATTCCTATATTGATGCCTTCGAGAGAAAGAGCATTGAAAATTACGTGAAAAATTTATAAGAAATGAGCAAAGGATTTAATTTTAAATATAAAGCACCAAAAACAGTTGCAGAAATAGGTTGTAACCATAAAGGCGACTTCGAAATTGCTAAAGAATTAATTGATTTAGCTAAGGAGTGTAAGGCAGATTATGCCAAATTCCAAAAAAGAAACAACAAAGAATTACTCAGTAAAGACCAGTACGAAGCGCCACATCCTAACCCTGCTAATTCTTATGGCGATACTTACGGTGCCCATAGAGAATACCTTGAATTCACTGTTGACCAGCATGCTGATTTAAAAAAGTATTGTGAACAAATTGGTGTAGGATATGCTACATCAGTTTGGGATGCAACATCAGCCAAGGAAATCATCTCTTTACAACCCGATTATATTAAGGTGCCCTCTGCTTGCAATAATTATTTTGACTTATTAAAAGTATTGAGAGATGAATATAAAGGAGAAGTCCATATCTCTTTTGGGATGACAAATCATAAAGAAGAAGAGGAAATAGTTTCTTTCTTTGAAGAAACTGGTCAGGCAATAGCCAGATTAGTAATATATGATTGTACTTCAGGTTACCCGGTTCCTTTCGAAGATATTTGCATGCTGGAAATTAACAGGATTTATGAAACTTTTGGCAATAGGGTAGCTGAAATTGGATTTTCAGGGCATCATTTAGGCATCGCAGTAGATATAGCTGCCTACACTTTAGGTGGAAGGTGGGTTGAAAGACATTTTACCAAAGACAGAACATGGAAAGGAACAGACCATGCAGCTTCATTAGAACCGACAGGAATGAAAAAATTAGTGAGGGATTTACACGCTGCCTATAAATCATTGACCTATAAAGCGACCGAGATATTGCCCATTGAGGAAGTTCAAAGAAATAAATTAAAATTCAGGAATTGAAAAAAATAGCTTTTATACCGGTGAGGGGAGGAAGTAAATCAATTCCTTTAAAGAACATTAAACTACTAAATGATAAACCATTGGTGTATTATGTTACTTATGCTTTGCAGGAAAGCCATTCTGTGGATGAGATTATCATTGCTACGGATAGTGAAGAAATAGAAAGTATTGTGAATGATTTTCAGTTTTCAAAAGTAAAAGTGTACAAAAGAAATGCGGAAAATGCTGCTGACCAATCATCTACTGAAAGTGTAATGCTGGAATATATAAAAGAGGCTAATTTAAACGCATCTGATATTTTCATTTTAGCACAAGCTACCTCTCCTTTTACACAAGCATCTGATTTTGATAAAGCATTGCAACTTTTTGAAAATGGTGATTTCGATTCCTTACTGACTTGTGCCAGAATCAAAAGATTTTTTTGGACAGAAGAGGGCAAGCCTATTAACTATGATTATAAAAACAGACCTAGAAGACAGGATTTCTCGGGAGATTTAATAGAAAATGGTGCTTTTTATATCAATACTATCAGTAATATATTAAAAGATAAAAATCGATTATCAGGTAAAATTGGCATCTATGAAATGTCGGAATATACCCAATTAGAATTGGATGAACCTGCTGATTGGCAATTAGCAGAAGCGCTCATTAAAAAACATACTGATTTACCTCAAAATCAAAAAACTAAGATCAAATTGGTTCTATCAGATGTAGATGGAGTGTTGACAGATGCAGGAATGTACTATTCTGAATCGGGTGATGAACTAAAGAAATTTTCTACTTATGATGGGAAAGGTTTTGAACTTTTACGAAATAGAGGCATTAAAACGGGTATTATGACTGCTGAAGATGTAACACTAAACAGAAAAAGAGCACAAAAACTGCAACTTGATTTTCAATTTCATGGGGTAAAAGACAAAGTATCTCAATTAAAATTGATCATTGAAGAAACAGGCATTAAAGCAGCAGAGATTGCCTATATTGGCGATGACATAAATGATGAAGAAGTATTGAAACTTGTCGGAATAGCGGCATGCCCTGCAAATGCGCTTACCAAAATAAAAGAAATACCTAACATAATTAAATTACAAAAATCAGGCGGAAGCGGTGCTTTTCGTGAATTCGTTGATGAACATATTTTAAAAGATATTATATGAGTAATTGCATCATTTGCGGAGACAATAATATTAAGGTTTTTGAGCACATCACCAGAGATAATTTTTCACTATCGTTTAAGAAATGTGAAAATTGTAAACATATAGAGCAAATACCCAGAAAGGAAACCGATATTTATACAAGTGGAGAATTTTCTGAGAAATTCAGAGATAGTGCTACTCCTTCTGCCAAGAAAATTAAAGAACTTGATAAAAGAGCGCTGAAAAGGTTCGATTTCTATAGAGATTACCTACCTAAAGAAATGGATCACGCACTTGAAATAGGCAGCTCTATTGGTTCTTTCCTACATATCTTGAAATTAAATGGTGCGGAGGTAGAAGGTGTAGAACCCGATAAAACTTTTGCCGATTATTCACAGCATCAATTTGGATTTCAGCAACACGGTTTAATGCTGGAGGATTATCAAACCACACAAAAATTTGATTTTATATGTTCGTTTCATGTAATAGAACACGTGCCGGATCCACATGATTTTTTAAAACGATTGAAGGCTGTAGCTAATGAAGGAGCAACCATTCTACATGAATTCCCTTCAATGGAGATATTTTCTTGGGGCGATTTAAAAAACACCTATTGGGAACCACACTTACAGTATTTTAATGCGGCTAGTGTGTATCAATTATTTTCTCAATACTTTAAGGTGGAGAAAATCGGATATTATGGAGCGGCTCTTTTCGTGGTTGCTAAAAATGAACAACCTGAATTCAAGCAAGCTGTTTATAATAAGTATAAACGAAAAGCAGCGTTAGTTAAAAATTTAGTTAAAGTAACTCCTTCTGTAAAAGTTAAGAAAGAGATAAATCTGAAAGAGTTTGGTTTTCGCCTTTTTACAGAAAAGAACGATTACCTTCAAAAAGCAGCTTATTTTGGTAAATATGCTTTAAAGGAGTTCAATTATGTGAGGAAAGAAAAAAACAAAGGCGGAAAACATTTATTTCAGCACCTTACCTATTTCAGAGGTTGGGAAAATGCAGGAGATACTGTTTTATCTAAAACTGTAAGAGATAGTTTTAATCAAAAATCTTCCATAAAATGGCAATTGAATAAAGTTACTGAAGAAGTTACTTCCAAAAATATAGAGCACTATAATAAATCAAAACTAATAATAATTGGAGGTGGTGGTCTATTTCTGCCGGATACCAATAAAAATGACAAAAGCGGATGGCAATGGCCAATAAGTTCAGATTTATTGGAGCAAATAACATCTCCAATCGCGTTATTTGCAGTTGGGTATAATTATTTTCCCGGGCAGATACCTAACGACTTCTTTATTCAAAATTTGAATGCTATTGTTAGGAAGGCTAAATTTATAGGACTCAGAAATTCAGGCAGCATTGAAGCTGTTAAAAATTTAATTGATTCAGATTTAAAAGAGAAAATAGTATTTCAACCTTGCACTACCACTATAATTAGGCAACTAAACCCCGAATTGCCCACGAAGCTAAAATCTAAAAATATTGCCATTAATATGGCTTTCGATAGGTATGAAAAAAGATTTGGGGCTAATATCTATGAAGCTTTAGATCAAGTTGCTTTAGCATTGAAAAGATTGGAAAAAATGGGTTATAATATCCACTTAACAGGCCATTTACAAGAGGATAATAAATTTAGAATCCTATTGGACAAACATAGAGTAAATTACCAATCGCATATACTTCAGTTCATGACTCCTATTGAAGTATATCACTATTACAATAATATGGAAATAGTGATTGGCATGAGAGGTCATGCACAAATGATACCTTTTGGCCTAAATTGCAAAATTGTAACATTATCTACCCATAACAAAATGAAATTCTTTATGGAGGATCTCGGAACAGCTGAATTATCGGTTGATCTTAAAGTGGACATTACAAGTATAAAAGAAAGGATACTTACGACCGTTAGTCTATTAACTAATAAAGAGGGGTACTATACAGCACTTTTTAATCAAAAACAGATAGAATTTTATTCAAAAACTCAAGAAAACTTACAAAAGATTATGAGTTGAATAAATTCATAATCTTTTGAAATTAATTAGTTTACTCTATTTTTACCATTCTATATTTAATTATTAATATTTTAGATTTGATAATTCACTTCTTTCATTTTAGTCAATTAAATATTAATACAAGAATTCTTCATTAAAAAATGAATCTAAGTCCTATTGTATGGAAAAAATTTTATCTATTATTTTCAGTCTACTCATTTCAACTTTTTTGAACCCAGATTATACCTATGCTCAAACAGTCAATTCCTCTGGAAATACTATTCTCAAGGAGCATTTTGAGGTAACCTATACTTTAGGAGAAACCTTCAACTCTATTTCCGTAGGAGCTACCGAAGGCTTTTTAGTGGGCTACAAAATCGTTGTTGAAGAAATTACAAATATTAAATTACCTGAAAATTTTCAAATATCAGTATATCCTAACCCTAGTAGCGATTTTATCAATTTAGAAAGTAAAGAATTCAACCGCAATTTAAAAGTATTGCTAATCGATATAAATGGAATTCAGAATATACAGGCAACCTCATTTAATAGTGAAGGTAAAATTCAAATACCTATACAAAATTTAAATACAGGCATATATTTTATTAAAATTATAGACGAACAGGCTCCTGAAAAAACGCAAATATTTAAAATCATAAAGAAATGAAAAAAAATATACTCATACTTATTGGACTAATTTTAAGTTCCATCAGTCTTTTAGCACAAGCTCCAAACAGCTTTAATTATCAGGCATTAATCAAAAACAGCAATGGAGAGGCCTTAATTAATTCAGAGGTAAATTTAAAAATTGAAGTTATTGAAGGAACTGCCACAGGTGAAATAGTTTATGCTGAAAGCCATTTAACCAATACTGATAGTAATGGTATAATTCACTTAAAAATTGGCCAAGGACAAATAATTTCAGGTGAATTCTCAGAAATCAAATGGGGAGAAAATAATCACTTCACTCAATCTTACATTGATATTGAAGGAGGAAATAATTTCGAAACTATTGCTGTGAGTCAATTATTATCTGTTCCTTATGCTTTGCATGCTAATAGCACCAAATCATTTTCCGGAAGTACTTTGGAATTAGAGGGGCAAGGTTTAGATGTTGATTTAATTCGTATGAAAAATAACAATTTTAGCAGAATTGCATCTTATACAGCAAATAATGGGAATGATCCTACTTCAGTATTTGTAGGCTATAGATCTAAAGGAACAATTGAACAACCTCTTAATATTGCACCTAACAACAGAATTACCGGTTTGTATGGAGGTAGTTATTATAATGGTGATTTCGAGATTAATGCTGCAGTAGAAATGATTGCAGGAGAGCAGGCAGGCTCAAATGGTGT
>JBBSPJ010000220.1:0-7544 GCA_038258905.1 Cytophagales bacterium | reverse complement strand
CTTGAGCCTAGTATAAGTTCTAGTGCTGCTTCATTTTTAATAAAATGTTTTAAGGAAAGTCCAGAAGTGTATCCTCCTCTAAGACCTATAGCGGTTGTATAACCATTTGCGGCTCCAGCATAATTGGCGCTAAAACTATTATTATTGTTTTGCTGTGGGCTTGCTTGGTTTTTCTTTTGCTGAAGAGGCTCCTCAGAAAGGTTTTTAGCGCTAACATAACCGATTTTACCATTGTATTCCACTTTCCACCTGTCCTCATTTTCTTTTTCTACTAATTTAACCTTTTCATTAAAGGGTATAGTTGCAAGCACTTCACTATTGGTAGATGCATTGTCCCTTAGGTTAATACCTGACTCCGCCTTTACGTAAAAATTAGGCTCTTCTGCCATGGCTCCATAACTCCACATCATTGTGAAAATTAGGATAATCGATTTTGTGAATTTTTTCATATACTTTTTTACAGGGTTTAGATTTTTTTCTCGCGGAAATCTACGCCAATATTTTCAATTTGAAATGAAAAAATTTGAGCTAGCGGCTGGAATGTAAGATTTATGTAATCTTTCAAAGGTTGGTTGTAAGTTTAGTCCTGCTTTGCGATGGAAATTACTATTTTACCTGCTCCCTTTTCCTTTCCTGGATTTTGAATCACTTAGACTGCCGCTTTCGGAATTGCTTCCATATTCATAAAATAATTAGGCCTGCATAAACACTTTTTTTATCCATCATCTTCATTCATTAATACAACAACACTCCCTTTCTTCTTTCCTGTTTCTACATATTTAAAGGCTTTTTCTATTTGGTCAAGTGAATAGCGGGTATCTATAATCGGCTTATATTTACCTTCCTCCAATAGCTTTGTAAGTAAAGTAATGCTAGCTTTTATATTAAAAGGAATAGGAAATTTTACTTTTTTACCACTTTTAAATCGACTAAACAATGATAAAAAGACGTTTTCAGCATGTTTACCTAATTCTGATGAAATATAAATACCTTTTTCTTTTAAGAGGCTTTTACAATTCGAGAAACTACTTTTGCCCACCGCATCCAATACAAAATCGAAATCCTGTTCAATTTTAGTGAAATCCTGGCTGTCGTAATCCATAACTTGCTTCGCACCTAATGATTTTACTAATTCGAAATCTTCTGCTTTGCATACCGCAGTAATTTCTGCACCATAGTAATTTGATAATTGTAAAACAGCCGACCCTATTGCTCCTGTAGCCCCATTAACAATTAACTGATCTCCTTTTTTCAGTTGTATTTTATTAATGAAGTTTAAAGCATAATGAAAGCCTTCTATACAAGCAACGGCCTCTTCAAAATTGCTGTTGTTTGGTAAAATTCCTATCGCCTTATTATCGGAAATTACTAAATATTCTGCATGGCTACTAAGCCCTAAATCATCAAACCCAAAAACGCTATCCCCTGGTTTAAATTGATCGACATTGCCTCCCACTTCTTCAACCATTCCTGCAAAATCTGTTCCGGTTGTCTGTTTTTTTGGCTTAGTTAATCCTGTAAAAAGTCGGGTAATAAAAAGGTTGGCCCTTAGTGCAGCACAATCTGTTCGGTTTACAGTAGTGGCAAATACTTTTATCAATAGTTCACTAGCCTCAGGTTTTGGTTTTTCAATCTCCGTTATTTGTAGCACATCGGGTGCACCATATTTTTTTTGTATAACTGCCTTCATTGCTATATTTAAAAAATTATTTTATACGTTTTTATGGTATACCGTATTAAAGATAGTAAAAAACTTGAAATCAAGCATCTAGCTTAAAAATTATAGCCAAAAGTCAATGCGCCTGAGGGGTAGAAATCAAATAACATTTCCCGGTAGGGTGCTTTTTTATTATATTCAAAAAAATGAGTAAATGCTACTCTAAATAAAAAGCGACTATCCGGTTTCTGAAAGCGATATCCTTCTCTTAGCGCGGCAATGTGAGCCCATTCAGTTTCGTCATACAAATAAGCGTAGGAAGCTGGAGGCTCAACTCTTTTGATATTATCCTTCGTTAAAACATGCCCTAAGCCCACTAAAATATGATGCTTATCAAAAGAAAAATGCTGATTACGCATAATAGGCAGCCATAATGCTCGGAAACCTACGGATTTCGGATAAAATGAGCCACCTACCTGAGCTGTCGTTTTGAATCTTTCTTTATTAATAAGTATCCGTTCGTAATTAAGAGAATAGATCAAGCCGTGGCCGAATAAGTCAAGCTGGAAGGCATTTTTAAATTTGAATTTTTGGGTGGGTAAACTATTTTCCTGTGCAAACGAGGTCATAAAACAAAGCATTATTTATCCCGCAACTAATAGTTTTTTCATATCAAAATGATTAATTTTCAATCTTCCTAAATGTTTTATACCTCCTATCAAAAACAGGACTTCTTTACAAAGTATAATATTTATATTAACGTGTTATTCTTTCAAAATATTTAATAGTGTTTTATGAAATATATATACTCACTCATTTGCATATTACTGATCAGCATAATCCCATTAAATGCTCAAATTGAAAAAGCACCCAAAAGAGCTGAAGGAGATGGTCCATGGTCACAATTAATTATTCGAGGCGCCACACTCATCAATGGAAATGGTGCTCCCCCAACAGGTCCGGTAGATATTGTAGTAGAAAATAATATCATTAAAGAAATTAAAACCGTAGGATATCCGGGGGTGGAAATTAATCCCGAAAAAAGACCTCAATTAAAATCCGGTGGAAAGGAATTAGATGCAAATGGCATGTATATTTTACCTGGCTTTATCGATATGCATGGACATATCGGCGGAACCGCTCAAGGAGTGTCTGCAGAATATGTTTTTAAATTATGGATGGCTCATGGCATTACCACCATACGAGAGCCTTCAGCAGGAAATGGACTTGAATGGGTATTAGAACACAAAAGCAAAAGCCTAAAAAATGAAATTACTGCACCAAGAATTTTAGCCTATACCGCTTTCGGGCAAGGTAGTAATTCACCCATTAGTTCTGCTGAAATGGCTAGAAAATGGGTACAAGATAATGCCAAGAAGGGTGCCGATGGTATTAAATTTTTTGGTGCAGCCCCGGAGATTATGGCCGCAGCCCTCGATGAAAATAAAAAACTCGGGTTAAGGTCTGCCTACCACCATGCCCAAATGCACGTAGCTAAATGGAATGTATTAAATTCTGCAAGGGCAGGACTTACCTCAATGGAACACTGGTATGGTTTACCGGAAGCATTATTTACAGACAGAACCATTCAGGATTTCCCGCTAGACTATAATTACAATAATGAACAACACCGGTTTGCAGAAGCTGGTAAATTATGGGAGCAAGCAGCTCCTCCATATTCCGAAAAATGGAATACCGTGATGAATGAGTTGATTGAACTCGATTTCACTTTAGACCCTACCTTTAATATTTATGAAGCAAGCCGGGATTTAATGCGAACTTCCCGCGCAGAGTGGCATGAAACTTATACTTTGCCTTCTCTTTGGGAGTTCTATCAGCCCAGCAAAATATCTCATGGCTCTTATTGGCATTATTGGGGTACGGAAGAAGAAGTTAGCTGGAGAAAAAATTATCAGTTGTGGATGACATTTGTAAATGAATATAAAAACCGTGGCGGAAGAGTGACTACGGGCTCTGATTCCGGTTTCATTTTCCAATTATATGGCTTTGCCTATATCCGTGAATTAGAATTATTGCGTGAAGCGGGTTTTCATCCTTTAGAAATCATTATGTCTGCCACCCTAAACGGAGCTGAAGCTTTGGGGATGGACAATAAAATTGGTTCAATTGAAATAGGTAAACTAGCAGACTTTGTAATTGTGGAAGAAAACCCGCTACAAAATCTCAAAGTATTATACGGTACAGGAGCCATTAAACTCACGGAAGAAAATGAAGTGGTAAGGGTTGGTGGCGTGAAATACACTATTAAGGATGGAATAATTTATGATGCCAAAAAACTATTAAACGATGTGGAAAATATGGTGGCGGAAGACAAAGCGAAAAGCGGCTATGAAATTAAACAACCTGGTATTAAATAATTTTATTGATAAAAAAATGTTTTTACACGAGTAATCAAATTTAAAACGTCTTTTTTTTCTATATTATTACTGATAGAACCACTTTCAATTATCTATGTTGATCAATCAAAATAACATTACCATCAGGATCTTTCAGCATTATACTTGTCGGACCTTCAGTGTTTTCATCAGCTTCTGTAGTTAATTTAATGCGCTGCCTTTTTAAGGATTTTTGGATTTCTCTTACATCGTCAAATTGCTCAAGTTCTTGCGCATTTTGATCCCATCCTGGATTGAATGTTAATATGTTATCTTCAAACATTCCCTGAAACAAGCCTATTAAACTTTCTTCATTTTTCATAATGAGATAGTTTTGCTCCATGCTTCCTGCAAAAACAGAAAACCCTAACTTTTCATAAAATTGCTTTGACACTTGAAGGTCCTGGACACTCAAGCTTACTGAAAATGCACCTAGCTTCATGTTTTCGTTGGCTTTGATGATTGATTGATTTTGTTCTCGTATTTGATTATCATTAATTGATGGAAAATAATATCCAAAACCGAATGATAATAAAAACCCAAAGATTGTAAAAAATGTAGTTTTCATTTAAAAAAAGTGTTATTGCATGAAAAGATATTTCACTGCTAATTTACAAATTGCCAACTAAAGTTACTAATACTGTTTTAATGATAGCTACAATTATCGTTCTCCAAATTTAATTTGCTTATTTTTACAATTTCAAAATTTATTTCAATTGAAAATATATCTACTTTGTATTGCGCTTTCTATCCTTCCTTTTTTAGGTCTTGCTCAAAATCAAGAGATAGTTTTCGATCAAGCATTAGCGGATTCTTTAGGCGCTGATGATTACGGAATGAAAGCCTATACCCTGGTCATTTTAAAAACCGGCAATATAACTATTTCCGATAAATCAGTAGTGGACTCATTGTTCAGAGGACATTTAGATAATATAAGTAGATTAGCCGAATCCGGGGAGCTAATTATAGCCGGACCATTAATGAAAAATCAACAGAATTATCGGGGTTTATTTGTGCTTACTGAAACTGATTTAAATAAAGCAAAGGCCTTATTAGGTACCGACCCTGCTATTAATGAAGGTTTATTAGATTTTGACTTATTTAATTGGTATGGTGCAGCAGCCTTAAGCACCTACCTTGAAACTCAGAAAAAGATAACTAAGGTGAATCCTTAATTTGTCAAAGGGTATAATGAATAGTTTTTAATTTTGAGTGTTATGTGTGCAACACCAATTTTCTAAAGATTATGTGATTAATTTTCTTCTACTTAATACTACCTTTGCCCAAAATTAATTCAAATGAACATCCAATATATTCTTGAGTTATTGGGCACCCTCGTGTTTGCTATTTCAGGGGCTCTGGCTGTACAGGGTAAATCTGAAGATTGGTTTGGCGCAGGGTTTACTGGTTTTGTTACTGCTATAGGTGGTGGAACTTTGCGCGATATCTTGCTTGGAAGTTATCCACTTTCCTGGATCAATGACATTTACATTGTATATACTATTCTAGTAGGGATATTTATTGCCAGCTTTTTAAATAAAGTGCTACAAAAGTTAAGGAAAACACTCAGTTTATTTGATACACTTGGAATAGCCCTATTCACCGTTGCGGGAGTTGAAAAAGCATTATCTTTAGATGTAAGATGGGAAATTGCTGCGTTAATGGGTATGTTTTCTGCCGTGTTTGGCGGAGTAATCCGCGACACATTAATTAATGAAACTCCTGTTCTTTTCCGTAAGGAAATTTATGCTAGTGCCTGTTTAGCAGGTGGTTTATTTTATGTGCTTCTCAATTATTTTGATGTTCCTAGGGATTGGAATTTTATTATCTCCGCCTCATTCATCATCAGCTTAAGAATATTTGCGGTAAAATACCATATTAACTTTCCCCAAATATAAATTCCACTAATTCGCAAATCTATTAACCTGAGTTCGGCACTTATTTGCAAATTCTGATTTTCATCCAATGGGTGACCAGCGTGGCTGGCATCCATTAAATAGAGAAGGAGCCTTCTTTCGTTATAGCCCACTTTTACCTCACAATTTTTAGTTAAAACTGATCCGCCAGTTGGCCGAGCGTTCTGAATACCAAAATAAGAATCGAACTCAGGTTATTACTTCTGTTTCAGAAATTTAAAAGAAACATCTACCTCATTTAAGGTAAGCTCCAGTGTATAATAGCCCGTAGTAAAATGGCTTACTTCAATAAACTGTTCATTCTCTTCTGAAAAATTTAATTCGCCGGTAACTCTGGGTTGACCATATGAATTTATGATTCTATAATTAACCGGGTCTTCTACCATTTCTTTCACCTTAACTACTAAAACGTCCGTTGTTGGGTTCGGTGAGATACTTATGTTATTAAGTACTACATGGTCTTCTGTTTCAATGTGATACTCATAACAAGAACTTAATAGAAGAATAAAAATAAGACCTATAAAAAATCTACTTGTAAACATTTCTCCAAAATTTAAATTGTATTATCCTCCCGGCATTAATTTTACAATTTTGCCGGGTCCTTCAACTGCTACATAAATAAAACCATCAGGGCTTTGCGCTGCATGCCTCACTCTCCCTATGCCTTCTAATAATTTTTCTTCCTTCACGTATTCCCCATTTTCAACTACCACTCTAGCTAAATATTGAAATTTGAGTGCGCCCATCAGTATATTGTTTTTCCATTCCGGATATCTGTCACTGGTCACAAAGGTCATCCCACAGGGTGCAATAGATGGATCCCAATAGTGAATAGGCTGCATCATACCTTCTTTTTCTGTTTGATTGGAAATTATTGTCCCGTCATAGTCTATACCATAGGTAATTTGCGGCCAACCATAATTCTTTCCTTTTTGCACAATGTTTAATTCATCACCACCTTTAGGGCCGTGTTCATGTGAGTAAAGCTCGCCGCTGGTGGGGTGAAACATCATTCCCTGAGGATTTCTATGTCCGTAAGACCAAATGCTGTGCTCGGCTCCTGGGATGGCAACAAAAGGATTGTCCTCTGGAACTCTTCCATCGTCATGCAGTCTGTGAATTTTTCCGAATGGATTGGCGGTAGTCTGTGCGTTTTTCATTTCTCCTCTTTCTCCTATAGAGAAAAACATATAACCTTTGTCGTCAAAGTCTATTCTGGAACCAAAATGTACTCCTGATTTAGTTTTCGGAAATGATTCGTAAATCAATTCTTGAGAAACTAACGAATTACCTTCAATTTTAGCTCTCATGATGGCTGTGCTACCGCCCCCTTCTCCCGGTTTAGAATAACTAAAATAAATCCATCCATTATTAGCATAATCAGGATGCAAACGAATATCCAATAAACCTCCCTGATTGTTAGCATAAACTTCAGGTACTCCGGATAATTTCTCCCCTGTTAGTTTATCATTTTTAATAATTATGATATCTCCTTTTCTTTCTGTTACGAGCATCCTTCCATCTGGAAGCCATGCCATTCCCCAGGGAGAGTCAAGCCCTTCTGCTATAGTTACT
>JBBSPJ010000219.1:0-7553 GCA_038258905.1 Cytophagales bacterium | reverse complement strand
TTAAATAAGTCTTTTCCAAATATAATGGCCTTTTCATGATCCCTTCCTTTTGTTTCAAACCAGCTGATTAGCATAATGATGATGGCTGTAATAATCCAGGTGAGCATCATCTGATGCATAAAAGGCAAGACTGGAAATATAATAGCACTGTCTATCCAATTATTAGGGCCTACCTTAAAAAACAATGCAATTGGAATAGATAAAACTACACCCCAAATTGCTGCTTTATCGGTCGTTTTTCTCCAAAACAAACCTAGCATAAACACTGCTAAAATTCCCGGGCTTACTACGCCAGTATACTCCTGAATATACTGAAATACTTGTTCAAGATTTTTGAGTTGAGGGGCTATTGCCACCGCAATAATTAGTGCAATTGTAGCAGTAACTCTACCTACATTTACCAAATGATTTTCACTTTTCTGTGGACCAAAATAAGGCTTATAAATATCCATGGTAAATATTGTAGCAGTAGAATTAAGCATTGAAGCCAATGAAGACACTATAGCAGCGGCCAAAGCAGCCAAAACCAATCCTTTTAATCCATTAGGAATAAAAGATTTTATCAACCAGGGAGCTGCATTGTCATTAATAACACCACCTGCGGCATTAAGAAAAGAAGGATCTGCTGTTTCCAAATTAACCCCAGTCGGCCCCGAATTCATCACATAAGCTACAATTCCGGGTATTACAATAATAAATGGTAATACCAACTTTAAAAATGCTGCCAGCATGATACCCTTCTGAGCTTCTTTTAAACTTTTAGCGGCCAATGTTCTTTGTATAATATATTGGTTAAAGCCCCAGTAGTATAAATTGGCAACCCACAGCCCGCCAACTAATACAGCAATTCCAGGGAGATCCCACCAGGCATCTTTTCCATTCGGAGTAATTAATTCTCCCTTCTCCAAAACCATAGAGAATTTTTCAGGTACTTGCTCAAACATATAACTGATACCTCCAAAAAAGCTACCATCCGGTGCTACATTTTGCAAGGCAAAAATGGTGGTGATGATACCACCCATTAGTAATAGCACTACCTGAAGCACATCTGTCCAGGCCACGGCTGACAAACCACCATATAAAGAGTAAGCTGCAGCAAATAGCGCCAATCCAAAAATAGAATACATGAATATATCACCACTACCATCTCCTATGATGGTGTCTAAAGCAATGGCCCCTAGATACAAAACAGCTGTAAGGTTCACGAAAACAAAAAGTGCAATCCAGAAAACCGCTAAAATGGTTTTTAGGCTTTTACTAAATCGTTTTTCAATAAATTCAGGAATGGTATATAAGCCTTTTTCAATAAAAACAGGTAGAAAGTATTTTCCAACGATGATGAGCGTAATGGCTGCCATCCACTCATAAGAGGCAATAGCGAGCCCAATAGCAAACCCTGATCCTGACATGCCAATGAATTGCTCTGCTGAAATATTGGCTGCAATTAAAGAGGCTCCAACAGCCCACCACGGTAATGACTTACCTGCTAAAAAATAATCTTCAGAAGTTTTACCTTTTTTACGGGAAACCCATAAACCAATACCAACAATCAGCAGTGCGTAGGAAACAAAAATTACTGTATCAATTGTAGAAAAGCCCATATTTAAAATTTTAATTAATTCACTTGCTCAATTTATAATGTTTTTTTGATAATGCAGACAGCATTTGTGCCGCAGTTTCAGCAGTAATATCCCTTTGGGGATTGGCAAACATCTCATACCCCACCATAAATTTTTTCACAGTAGCTGAACGCAGAAGGGGTGGATAAAAGGAGTAATGAAAGTGCCATCCTTCATGATTTTCACCGTCTGTAGGTTTTTGTTGCATGCCGGCTGAATAAGGAAAAGATGTTTCAAATAAATTATCATATCGCACTGCTACCTCTTTTAAAATACCAGCAAATGAATTTTCTTCCTCCCCATTCATTTCGGCAATAGAAGGGAAATGTCTCCTCGAAACAATCATCACCTCAAAAGGCCACACTGCCCAAAAAGGCACTAGTGCCACAAAATGATCGTTAGAGCAAACAATTCTTTTATTTTCTTCCGTTTCCTGCTTGAGATAATCTCCTAATAAACTTCGTTGATTTTTTGCAAAATAATCTGATTGGGATTGAGTCCTTTTCACAATTTCAATGGGTATACTACTTTGAGCCCACACCTGACCATGTGGATGCGGGTTGCTGCATCCCATGATTGCTCCTTTATTCTCAAATATTTGTACGTTATTAATATCAGGATGGGCTGCCAGTTCCACGTACTCTGACTTCCAGGTTCGAACCACCTTTTCAATTGCAGATTCGCTCATTTCAGCCAAGGTTAGTGAGTGGTCGGGTGAAAAACAGATAACCTTGCAAATACCTGCTTCAGACTCTGCCTTTAGAAGGCCTAAATTGTAGCTTTCAGAAGCCGTATCTGGTAATAAAGCAGCAAAATCGTTATTGAAAACATAGGTGTTCTTATAAGTAGGGTTTACTTCTCCTCCACTTCTCTTATTTCCAGGGCATAAATAGCAATCCTCATCATAAGATGTTCTTTCAATATTCGCTGGTGTCTCCTGTTTACCTTGCCATGGCCGTTTATTCCTGTGTGGTGAGACCAGCACCCATTCATTGGTTAAGATATTCAGTCTTCTGTGTGGTATATCATTTACCATGAGTAATTATTTGATTCCTTTTATAATTGTTTGCACCCCAGATTCAATTTTAATATCATATATACTAAGTTGCAATCCACCTTTTTCCTTAAACTTATCCTTATAAGCTGATGCTATGTCAACTTTAAACTGTTCTGCAAAATCATTTTCCACAATGTTTAAAGTGCATCCTCCAAAACCTCCACCCATCATTCTGCTACCTCTTACCTGGTCAATAGACTTTGTATAGTCTACCATAAAATCTATTTCTTCGCAGGTGATTTCATATTGAAAGCGCATGCCCTCATGTGCCTCGTAAAGCAAACGACCCAACTCATCAACCTTTTGTATTTTTAAGGCATTGCAAAATTTCAATACTCGTTCGTTTTCCTGAGTAATATAAGCACATCTTTTGTAAACAAGCTCACTGAGTAAATGCTTATTTTGTTCCAAAAACTCAATTGAAACATCTCTTAAGCTTTCAATTTTCGGATTGATGTTGTGTAGAATAGCCACCCCCTCCTCACATTGTTGCCTTCTTTCATTGTAAGCGGAGGAAGCCAACTGATGAGTTACATTGGAATTGCAAATAATTAACTGATAACCATCGAGCCGATATGGAACATATTCTACTTCAAGTGATCGGCAATCCAGCAGCATAACATGTCCATTTTTGCTCATCAAGCTAGCCGTTTGATCCATTATTCCACATTGTGTACCAACATAATTATGTTCCGCCTTTTGTGCAATAGCTGCCATATTCTTAAGACTTAACTGCAGATCGAATAACTCATTAAAAGCATGGCATATACCACACTCCAAGGCGGCAGATGAAGAAAGACCTGCCCCTTGAGGAATATTACCCCCGAAAGTTATTTTTACGTTAGGAATTTTACCTTTAATTAGAATAAGTTCGGCTATCACACCCAATACATAGTTTTGCCAAGCCCCACCAGGTAAAGGAGAAATCTTTTCTGTTGAAAAAGAGTATTCATCCTGTAAATCAAGAGCCTGTATGGTGCTTTTACTATCATCAGAAACTTTAGAAACTGCAAAATAAATAGCTTTATCGATAGCTGCTGGCAGCACAAATCCTAAATTATAATCTGTATGTTCACCTATTAGATTGATCCTCCCCGGGGCACGTACTAATAAATCAGGAGCCACCTTAAATCGATCTTGATGGGCATTTTCAACCCACGAAATATAGTTTTTAAAAGTCTCTTTTTTCAAATCTGATACAATTCTGAATATTTTGTAAACGTAAACTTAACGTTTATAATTTATTAAGCAAATAAAGCTTCTTATATTTAAATATTAAAAAGTGAATCAATGGTAAAATCAAACATCAACACTCTAACATATGAAGGTGCAGAACCTATTCTGGTAGCAGTAGACTGCATTATTTTCGGTTTCATAGATAATAGGATAAAGCTACTAGTGTTTGAAAGAGAAGTAGAGCCTTTGGCCGGACAATGGTCTTTACCTGGTAGTTTTGTTAGAAAAGATGAAAATATTTCTACTGCCGCAAAAAGAATATTATTAGAGTTAAGTGATTTGGATAATATTTTCATGGAGCAACTCCATTCTTTCGGTGATGTAGAAAGAGATAGCGGAGATCGTGTAATTTCAGTGGCTTATTGGAGCCTAATTAAGCCTGAAGAAGGCCTTTCGGGTAAAGAGATAAAAGTACACGGCCATGTTACCCGATGGATGGACATTGATCCTGTGCCTCAATTAGTGTTGGACCACAGCGAGATGGCAGAATTAGCCTTAAAGAAATTAAAAGAGCGCACCAAGTTTAAGCCAATTGGCCTGGAACTGCTACCAGAGGAATTTACCCTACCTCAGCTTTTTAAGGTATATGAAGCCATTATGCAAAAACCTCTTGATGATAGAAACTTCCGAAAGAAAATATTAAAGAGTAAACTGTTATTAAGATTAGAGAAAAAAGACAAAAGCACTTCAAGAAAGGGTGCTTTTCTTTATAAATTTGATTATTCAAAATACAGACAATTAGAAAATGAAGGATACTTATTTGAAATTTAATGTTTGGTTAAGGCATTAATTTAGTACCCTTCATTTTCCAGGTAGCATTCGTTTGCATTCACTCTTATATAATTGAACTTAGTGCATAAAGCACTAGGCTAATTGCACCTAGTGCAAGAAATGAAAGCAATTCTCCTTTAGAAATATTTGGTGATTCCATGATTGTAGTAGTTAAAATTAATCTTTCTTTAAAATTTCAATATGAATTGAATAAGAATCCTGGTATTTTACTAATATTTTCTTCAAAATTCATTTTTATTTTATGTATGGTACTCTACGCCATTTTAAATATTTAGTTCATTTAACTCATCACTAAATCGGACTTGAATCATTTCATATAGCTCTCTTTCTCTTATTCTAACAAGGGTATCTAAGGAGTAACCAAAATCGCTCAGTTGCATTTCAGAATAATCGTATCCTTCCCGAATAGCTTTACAGGTCTTTAATATTTCATCTTCCAACTCCTGAATATGCTCAATTAAACCCTCATCAGGAAATCCCCATTTAAGAATATTGGGGTAAAGCAATTTTCTATGCTTGTTTATATTAGGGAGAATAATTTCTTTAAATTTTAAATTAATAAAATCAGCTTTTGCTTCCAAAGTGGTAGGCATTCCTTTGTAATCTGGCACATCTGCCTTGAGGACTTGTGCCAAAACTAACATGTGATGATGCTGTTTACTAAAGGGAATTAAGGAAGGGTGTCTTCTCATAATTAATAAAAAAATAGCCCCTTTAACAACTAGCTTGTTAAAGGGGCTTTTGATGAAACTTATTAAAAACTTAAGATGCCCACTTAATGGTACAACCTATCGCTTTAGTTTTTTCTGTAGGTACCTTTTCGCCTGCTAATATTGCATCCACAGCTTCTTCTACATATTTTTTATCTGCATCCGCTGCATTTTTTGTATTATTATCAATAGCCCCAATGTATTGCACAGTTCTCTCGGCATCTAAAACATAAACATGAGGGGTATTGGAAGCTCCATAAGCTTTTGTAATTTCTTGCGAATCGTCATACACATAAGCAAAATTGAAATTCTTTTCTTTTGCTCTTTCTTTCATTTTATTAAATGAATCTTTAGGAGATTTCTTATCATCATTCGGATTAATAGCAATTACAGGAAAGCCTTTACCTGCATATTTCCTTTGCAATTCGATAATTCTATCCTCGTAAGCTACAGAATAAGGGCAGCTATTGCAGGTAAAGATTACAATATAGCCTTTTGCATCCTCATAACTTTTTAAGGAAACCATTTTACCATCTACGTTTTTCAAATTGAAGTCAGTAGCCTTGTCACCAATTGCATAACCATCTTTTTCGGCAGTAAAAGCAAGCGATACAATTATCGCAAATCCAAAAATTAGTAATTTTCTCATTGTTATATTAGTTTATTTTTTTTTCTCTATTAATTGCTCCAGTTCACCCGAATGAAATTCTTTCTCAAAAAACTCTTTCCCATAATCATTTACAACTAAGGTACCCGGTATAGCGCCAGACCATTCAGGAGAAACTTTATCTATCCACGAATTATAATCAAGCTCATCAATCAAGTACATTTTTGATTTATCCAGCCCCTTCTTCTTAGAGAATGCATTCACTTTCGCTTCATTTTCTGCATAATCAAGGCTAATAAATATAAACTCTACTTCAGAATATTTCTTTTGGGCTGCTACAAAGTAGGGTAGCTCCTTAATACAAGGCTTACACCAAGTTGCCCAAAAGTTAATCACTTTTAATTTACCTGGTTCTGTCTTAATAATTTTTTCTAGTTCAGGTACTTTAATAACTTTTACTTGTTTATCTTGGGCAAAAAGCTGATAATTGAAACAAATTACAATTATAAAAATTAAAGCGAATAATCTTTTAACCATAAGTGAATAACGATTTAATTATCCTTTGTGTTTTAGAAAATTTGTTCAGGTATTCTACTGAACAAAATCCACAAGTTCTTCTCTGGGAATTTTAAAAAGATTAATTCTTTCTTTAACTCCCCCGAGAATAGTTTTAGCCAAGATTACTAACCCCTGGTCTTCAGTGCTGATAATTTTAACTACCTCTAGAGGATCGTTACCACCTAAATAATCAATCGCTGTTATTTCACCTCCATTTGAATCATAAAAGCTTAGTTTAATCCTACCATCTTCAGTAGTGAAAGCGCTTAATAAATAAGGGGTTGTTGTTAAAGTAATTAAGTTAGAAACAGCATTTAGGCGTACCTGCCTGTCAGGCTGTAACTCCCCGTTTAATTCATTAACGTTTAAACTGGCAGTATTTGATAGCGGCACTTGATTAGTGAAAAAGCCATTATTTCCTATAGTATAATTAAAAGCTCCTGTCCCATTGGTGTAAGCGTTAATCGAGTTAATACCTGATTGACCTCCGGCAACAATTTTACCCGTTTCAATTCCTAAATCGTTTGTATAGGTAAAAGTGAGTCCATCTTGCCTTAAAGAGTTAAAATAAAGAGTTGCTCCATTATTATAGGCGCCAACAAAAAACTGAGGATTATTAGCCGTTAGATAGGCATCTAAATTAGCATTAGCATTTTGTAATTCATCAAAAGCTCTGGCCCATTCCATAGCAAAGCCATTTTGAATTTTACTTAAAACCGTGCCAATAGTATCGTTATTAGTTAATAATAAATAGTTGTCAGGATTTAAGTAACCGAAAGCTAAAGGTCTTCTATAACTGGTATATG
This sequence comes from Cytophagales bacterium, assembly GCA_038258905.1. Lineage (GTDB taxonomy): Bacteria > Bacteroidota > Bacteroidia > Cytophagales > Cyclobacteriaceae > Marivirga. Next base: position 168 of record JBBSPJ010000219.1, on the reverse strand, counting down.
TCCTTACAGGAGCTACTGTTTGCTCCAAATCTTTTACCTCTACTAAAACTGCTGTTGTATCCTGGAGAGTGGATGCAACAAAATAATAATTAAGTTGATCTTCCTCATTATTTCGATTTTGAATGATATTTCCAATTGGATTTACATAAGCTGAAGACATAGTACTAC
>JBBSPJ010000218.1:0-7581 GCA_038258905.1 Cytophagales bacterium | reverse complement strand
GCTTTTTACTTTACAAAGAATGAAGGCCTGATCTATATTGAATTAAAAAGTGGCTTGAGATATTATAGAAAGTAAATTTCATTTTATGCCAGATTGGCATAAATTATATTTTGGTGCTATTTTCGCTAAAATATATTTATGCTGACAATACCTTTCTTTAAATATCAGGGCACTGGAAATGATTTTGTAATGGTAGATAACCGGACTCAAATCATTGATAGAAATGACAAAAAATTTGCACAAAAACTTTGTGATAGAAAATTTGGGGTGGGATCTGATGGTCTCATCCTAATTGAAAACCATTCTGATTACGATTTTGAGATGGTGTTCTTTAATCCTGATGGCTCACAGAGTATGTGTGGAAACGGGAGCAGATGTGCTGTAAAATTCGCTAAAGAACTAGGTATTATTGAAGATGAAACTACATTTCTATCTACCGATGGTGTCCATACAGCCACTTTATCAGGAGATATTGTTAAGCTGAGTATGCGTGATGTAGATCCCGATAAAATTATTACCTTTCCGGAGCATTTTACAATTAATACAGGCTCGCCCCATTATGTAATCTTTACAAGTAATATAGAACATAAAGCTGTAAAAGAGGAGGGAGCAGCTATCAGATTTAGTGAAGAATTTAAAGCAAACGGAATTAATGTGAATTTCGTTGAGAAGTTGGGAGAGCAGAATATTGCCGTGAGAACTTATGAAAGAGGTGTGGAAGATGAAACACTTTCCTGTGGAACAGGGGTTACGGCTTGTGCCATAGCACATGTACTGCACGGAGGCAAATCTCCGGTACATATTAATACACCAGGGGGCGAATTAATCGTTAGCTTTGAAATTAAAAATGATACGGTGCAAAATGTTTTTCTTGAAGGACCAGCACTTAAAGTTTTTGAAGGGCAAATCAAGCTCTAAAAAACAATAGATTTACTAAAAAAGCGTGTAAATTAGCGCAAATTTTCAATTAATATTTGAATAAAGAATGTTTGATTTTATAGCAAAAGGACTCACCAAAGTATTCGGAACAAAATCCGACAGAGATATAAAAGAAGTGCTTCCCATAGTGGAGCAAACTAATGCTGAATTTAAGAAATTAGCCGATTTATCTAATGATGAATTGCGTAATAAAACTTCAGGCGTTATGGAGCGCATCAATGCCTACTTAAAGGAAATTGATGACCAAACTGCTGACCTTCATACTAAAGTAGAGGCAGATCCTGATATGGATTTGCACGACAAGGAAGCTTTATTTAACCAGATAGATGATCTGGAAAAGCAAAGAAACGTAAAGCTGGAAGAAGTACTGTTGGAGGTATTGCCGGAAACTTTTGCCATTGTGAAGGAAACAGCCAAGAGGTTTATGGAAAATAAGCAGCTTGAAGTTACTGCCTCCATGTTCGATAAACAAATGGCAGGTAAGCACGAGCACGTAAACTTACAAGGTGATAAAGCCATCTGGAATAATTCCTGGAAAGCTGCCGGAACTGACATTACCTGGAATATGATGCACTACGATGTGCAAATTATTGGTGGGGCAGTATTGCATAAAGGTAAAATTGCAGAAATGGCAACGGGTGAAGGTAAAACTTTAGTGGCTACCTTACCTGCTTTCTTAAATGCATTAGCTAAAAGAGGTGTGCATATTGTTACTGTAAACGATTATCTGGCTAAGCGTGATGCTGATTGGATGGCACCTATTTACCAGTTTCATGGTATTTCTTGTAGCTGTATCGATAACTACAGACCTAACTCTCCGGAAAGAAGAGAGGCTTATCAGTCGGATATTGTTTATGGTACCAATAATGAGTTTGGCTTCGATTACCTGCGAGATAATATGACACGTGAAACCAAAGAATTGGTACAAGGGAAACACCATTTCGCTATGATCGATGAGGTAGATTCCGTACTAATTGACGAAGCTCGTACGCCATTGATTATTTCGGGTCCTGTGCCTAAGGGAGATGTTCACGAATTTCATGACTTAAAACCAAGAGTTGAAAAGCTGGTAGTAGAGCAAAGGAAAGTGGTGGCTCAATATTTAATTGATGCTAAAAAATTAATTAAAGAAGGAAATGAAGCAGAAGGTGGTTTATCATTATTCAGGGCTTTCAGAGGGTTTCCTAAGCATAAGCCATTAATTAAATTTTTGAGTGAAACTGGTGTTCGTCAGATTTTGCAAAAAACAGAAAACATTTATCTGTCAGACAACTCCAAAAGAATGCCTGAGGCAGATGAGCCTCTATTCTTTGTTATTGAAGAGAAAAACAACAATATAGATCTTACTGAAAAAGGAATTGACTTAATTACCAGAGATGGTGAAGATGAAACCTTCTTTATTTTACCTGATATTGGTGTTGAAATTGCTAAAATTGAAAATGATGAATCACTTTCCGATCAGGAAATCCTTAAAAAGAAGGATGTTATCATTAAAGATTATGCAGTTAAGGCAGAAAGAATCCATACCATCAACCAGTTATTAAAAGCCTATTCTTTATTTGAGAAAGATACCGAATATATTTTGGTAGATGGAAAGGTGAAGATTGTAGATGAGCAAACAGGTAGGGTAATGGAAGGCAGACGTTATTCTGACGGATTACACCAGGCCATTGAAGCCAAAGAGAATGTGAAGGTAGAGGATGCTACTCAGACTTACGCAACCATTACTCTTCAGAACTATTTCAGAATGTACCACAAATTAGCGGGTATGACAGGTACTGCAGAAACAGAAGCCGGTGAATTCTGGGATATTTACAAATTAGATGTGGTAGTTATTCCTACTAACAGAGAAATTGTTAGAGACGATAGACAAGATAAAGTTTATAAGACTGTCCGTGAAAAGTTTAATGCTGTAGCAGAGGAAATTGTAGAAGTGAGTAATGCAGGCCGCCCTATACTTGTGGGTACTACCTCAGTAGAAATTTCTGAGTTATTAAGTAGGATGTTAACTATCCGAAAGATTAAACACCAGGTATTAAATGCCAAGCAACACGCCCGTGAGGCAGATGTAGTAGCAGAAGCCGGTAAGCCAGGCACTGTAACTATTGCCACTAACATGGCAGGTAGAGGTACAGATATTAAATTAACGCCTGAATCTAAATCAGCTGGTGGCTTAGCCATTATTGGTACAGAAAGACACGAATCTCGTAGGGTAGATAGGCAGTTAAGAGGTCGTTCCGGTAGACAAGGAGATCCGGGATCTTCACAATTCTTTGTGTCTTTGGAAGATAACTTGATGAGGCTATTCGGTTCCGATAGAATCGCTAAGCTGATGGATAGAATGGGATTGGAAGAAGGAGAAGTAATCCAACATTCCATGATTTCTAAATCTATTGAGAGAGCACAGAAAAAAGTGGAAGAAAATAACTTTGGTTCTCGTAAGCGTTTGCTGGAATATGATGATGTAATGAACTCTCAAAGAGAAGTTATTTACGAGAGAAGAAGAAATGCCTTATTTGGCGAAAGACTTCAGCTGGATATCATGAACATGCTTTTTGACACCTCCGAAGATATTATTTTAGGAGCTAAAGCTGCTGACGGATACGATAATTTGAGATTGTCCGTTCTAAGTACTTTTGGTATTGATTTCGATATTCCTGAAGAGGAGTTCACCAAGTCATCGGAGCAGGATTTGACCCGTAAATTGTATGATACGGTATATGCTGCCTATAAGGCCAAGAACGATCAGACCAGAGAAAAGGCTTTACCGATATTGCAGGATATTCATAAAACCAAAGGGGCTACTGTAGAAGATATAATGATTCCTTTTACAGATAAGAAAAAGCAAATTGGTGTAGTAACTAATTTAGCGAAGAATATTGAAACAGACGGAAAGGAGATGATTTTGTCGATGGAGAAAATCTCTACTTTAGCTATAATTGATGAAAACTGGAAAGAGCATTTGCGTGAAATGGATGATTTAAAGCAATCCGTTCAGAATGCAGTATATGAGCAGAAAGATCCTTTATTGATCTATAAGTTTGAAGGCTTTGAGCTTTTCAAAAGGTTCATCGGTAAATTGAATGAAGATACGGTGTCATTCTTAATGAAAATGGATTTACCGGTACAGGATAGCAGTCAGGTACAAGCTGCTGCCAAGCAAAAACAAAGACAGCAATTACAGGAAAGTAAAGCTGAATCCGGGTCTGTATTAAGTGGTGGAAGCGCTAACAAGAATAGGCCTCCGGTTGAAAAGCAAATGCCTGTTAAATCGGAAAAGATTGTCGGTAGAAACGACAGGGTTTCTGTTCAGTATGTAGATGGTAGCGTTAAAAAAGACGTTAAATTTAAGACGGTAGAAGAAGATATTAAAAGTAATAAATGTGTGTTATTAGATGAATAAGCTAACAAAACTATTTTATTTTATTGTGTTAGCATGGGTAGTTTCTGCTTGTGCGACAACACAAAGTACATCCACAGCCAGTAAAACCTATTCAGAGGATTTATCCGAATTTAGGCCTATAGTGGATACTGAGGAAGAATTATCAGCAGATAACGAAATTAAGTTCAGAAAGACCAAGGAAAATATAAATCCGAAGAATGACGTTACGCAACTTCTGAATGCCAAATTAGATACCCTGGCTCAAAACAATGATGAAATAAAATATGTTAATGGGTATGCTATTCAGGTATATAGCGGAAGCAGTAGTTCAGAAGCCTATGAGGCAAGAGATGCTGCTATGAGATTGCTTCCTGAAATAAAAACGGTTGTAAAATATGAGCAACCTATATACAAAGTAAGAGTGGGTAGCTTTACCGAAAGGCTAGAAGTACAGCGTACATTATTGAAGTTAAAGAATGGTTTTCCAGCTGCAATTTCAGTGCCAGCCAAAATTAAAGTAAACTAATATGGAGTTAAAAGAGCGGATTAAATCCTTAGCAAAAAGTAATTTTGAAGAGATAAAAAAGACCAGAGAGCATTTACATGCTAACCCTGAGCTTTCTTTTGAGGAGTTTAAAACCGCTGAATTTATTTCCCAGAAACTTAAAGAGTGGGATATACCACATGAAACCGGAGTGGCAGAAACCGGTGTGGTCGTGCTCATAAAAGGAAAAAATCCTGAGAAAAAAGTCACTGCGCTAAGAGCAGATATTGATGCTCTACCTATTACCGAGCAAAATGATGTTCCCTACAAGAGCACCAATATTGGGGTAATGCATGCCTGCGGACATGATGTACATACTTCGTCTATGCTAGGGACTGCGAAAATCCTCCATGAATTAAAAGATCAATTTGAAGGCACAGCTAAATTAATTTTTCAACCCGGAGAAGAAAAAGTGCCCGGTGGAGCTTCATTAATGATTAAAGCGGGCGTTTTACAAAAGCCTGAAGTGAATAATATTATTGGGCAGCACGTTATGCCGCTAATTCCTGTAGGTAAAGTGGGTTTCAGAAGTGGTATGTATATGGCCAGTGCCGATGAATTATATGTAAAAGTAATCGGTAAAGGTGGTCATGGTGCAATGCCGGAAATGAATGTGGATCCTGTAATTATTTCAGCCCATATTTTAGTAGCATTACAGCAAATTGTGAGTCGCCATGCTAGTCCTAAGATACCTTCAGTGTTATCTTTTGGTAAAGTGATAGCAGAAGGAGCCACTAATATAATTCCCAATGAAGTATATATTGAAGGCACTTTCAGAACATTTAATGAAGAGTGGAGGCAATCAGCCCATCAGAAAATGAAAAAGATGGCTGAGGGAATGGCGGAAAGTATGGGGGCTAAATGTGAATTTGAGGTTAGAAAAGGATATCCATTTCTAGTTAATGAACCTGAATTAACTGATAGAGCTAAAAATAAAGCCATTGAGTTTTTGGGTAAAGAAAACGTTTTAGATTTAGATTTATGGCTGGCAGCTGAAGATTTCGCCTATTTTTCTCAGGAAAAACCAGCTTGTTTTTATCGCTTAGGAGTCAGAAATGAAGCCAAAGGAATCACATCATCGGTGCATACACCAACTTTTGATATTGATAGTGCAGCGCTGGAAACAGGAATGGGATTGATGAGCTGGTTGGCTATTTGTGAATTGACAAGTTAGTTTTAAAGTATTTACATACAAAAAGCCACTTTAAAATTCTTAAAGTGGCTATTTTGCTTTTTTACAATATTATTATATCCTTAAAGTCTGCTAAACCCGATTCCTACTCTAAGAAAGCAAACATCTCAATAATTTGGGTGCGAAGATTTTCATTAATTGCGAAAGCCAGCAAAATAGATAGGAAAAGACCTATTGTGGCGTAGATAACATCTCTGCCCAACATTTTCCCCGCGCTGATTGTGCTTTCTAATCTTTTCTTTTTTCTACGCTTGCTAATAGCGATAGCGAGCTCCCGCCCACCTAACAAACCAATAAATACCCAGGTTGTACTGATAGGGATGGTACTTACCACTTTAAAGTAGTAGAGAAGTATTGCATAAACAAGGTCTACCAACGTGGCAGCTCTCACATCTGCCACACCTGATTTTTCATTTACTATACCTTGTATTTTATCTCCTTTAAGATAAAATAGTACACCCAGGCCAATAAAAATAAAGCCAGCAAAAAATACAAACTGCCAAGGACTTAAACTTCTGGGCAGGTAAACAGCAATATTAGCAGCATCCTGAGATATCCAGATAGACCACAGGGCACCACTTGTGACCCACTGCAAAGGCATCCACCACTTTGCAGGCTTTTTACTTGTAAAGAATTTTGCAGCAAACTTAGAAACCACAAACCAAATGAAAATGGCTGAGGCAAATGCAATTAAATAGCCTGAAAAACTTTTAGTAAGGATTTTCCCAATCGAGTCAGCTTGTGTAGAAAAGGCACTTAGTAAAAGAACTGAAGTAGAAACAGGCATCCTTAAACGTGTAAGAACTAACAGTAGAATAGGTGCTGCCAATTGTAAGAAGCTAAATGAAGTAGGAGCCACATCAAATCCCTTTGAAGCCAGTCGCTGATGACTAACATCTCCATCAAACACAACCCAACTGTACCCTACGGTACCTAAAAAAATCAGGCCCATAAAAAGCCACAAAATCCACCAGGGCCTTTGGCTGTTTGAAGCTATGAAGGTGCCTATGGTTTGTATACTGTCGTTCGCAATGGCGGAGTAAGCTGCGAGGCAGAATCCCAGCCACATAGCAATTTGAGGATAAGGACTGAAAATGCCGCATAGAAAAGTTAGTACAGCAATAAGGGTGATAAACGCTTTTTCTTTTCGAGCAATTTCAAAAGTTCTGTAGCTTACGTCAGTGAGTCTACTTCTACTATATTTTGCAAATTTATTCTTAGCCATACAGCCTTTTAGTCAAATTCAGAATTGATGCAAAGCTAAGCATACCTTTATTAATTGCATATTAAATAATTGTTAAGAATTATTTTCACGTATTTAGTTATATCATGAATAAAGATTATAGGTTGGGAAAAAACACCCTAATGTTACCTTAAAATGAATTTTCACCCTCTATAAAATCTTAACAATTGCTTCATTTAAATAGTACATGGGTGTTAAAAATAATTTCGTAATTTTGTTTTTTATTTAAGAACAAAAAAATCGATATCCTAACGGAAAATACAAAGAGAAGCCCATCGGTG